>JBOFWM010000044.1:0-6119 GCA_051653625.1 Lachnospiraceae bacterium | reverse complement strand
GGATCGAGGAGATATCAGTGAAAACTTTACCCCAAAGTTTGTTGGGCAAGGCTATTACTTATGCCATAAATCAAAAGGAATATTTATCTAATTTTTTGTTAGATCCAAGAATTCAGCTTTCTAACAACTTGGCTGAGCATCTCATCACAATTTTATGTAATAAAGCTCATAAAGATCTTTTTGATGACAATATTATTTACGAAGTCCCATCTGCACACAAAATGGATTTATAATTCTAAATAGAATGGTTTATTCAAGGAAACCACGGAAATATTTCCCCCTTTAGCTGCAAGAGGTTGTTTACTTATTATGACAATACTCTTGCAATTTTTATCATCCTGATTATCTCCTTCCTCATCAATTTTCTCGATTTCACATGTATAAAAGCTATATTTTTTTATTTCCAATATTATATTTGCATATACATTATCATTTCTTATACACAAAAATGCCAATGTTAAAAAATACACCAAAAATAGTACCATACTTTTCCATTCCGTAAAATCAAATGCAAACAATGGTAAAATATATGATAATAAATATTCCAATGTCAATCCTTTTTCCTTTATTGCTTTTTTCAATGTGTATACTTCTGGACCTTCTTCTGTTTTTTTCTTTAAAAATACTAACATTATCGTTGTTGCCAAAATAAAACTGGCGCTGACAATAATAATCATTGTGTACTCAACTACAACATTTTCCGAATTAAAAATAATACTCATTATTTCGATAAACAATATTGATATCCATAGTGGTAAAAAAGATGTAATATACATACATAATTTAAATAATAAACTCATTTTTATTCAACTCCTTCCAAAAGTTTTATACCTTCAACTAAATAGCCAAATGCTTCTAAATTCATTTTTTTCATATAGTTTAATTTAATATATTTGCTATTAGTAATTTTTTCTGTCGTATACTTTTCAGGACTTGATATAGCAATCATTTCTTTCTTATCTGTCAATACCGAAGCTGCTAAACATAGAACTTTACATGCATCAATCGCTGCATATTCTCCCGAATATTTCTTACCAAATATATGATTTATAATGCTAAGTATTCCTGACGAGTACATTTTGTATTCAGTAGCGTTTATACTCCCCCTGCCAATGATGCATACACACGATTCGATTGTATCCATTAAAACTTCTTGTTCATTAACTGTTATTCCCCGATATTCTATTTCCGCTTTAACAATCTTTACATATGTATCTTTAACTTCTGTAAAATTTGAAATTTCATGCACTAATAAAGAAACATCAAATAATTGTTTTATCACTTCCATTTTTTTATTAAATCCTACACCTGTTGTATGCGGAGCAAACGCTGTTAATTTATCTCCCAAAATGCAATTTGCATTAGGTACTTTAACTTTTACCTCGGGTTCCTTTATTACCAACATTTCATTACTTATTAACTTTTCAACAATTGTGGAATAGTGATTTTCCTCAAACAACACATCCAATAGAATAAAAAAATCATCATCTTTTAAAGGTGAATCATAATAAAATTTAAAATGTTTCTTCTCAATATTATTTTTTCCATTCCTAATTTGTTCTTCGCTACTTTTAAACGGAAATAATTTATTTGCCTCTTCAATATAGTAATAAATATCTATTCCTGGTTCAACAATTATATCAATATCCGTTGATAATCTCATAGGTTTTTGTAAAATAAGCATTAAGCTAGTTCCACCTTTAAATACAAAGGGTAATCCAACTCGTTGTAATGCTTCCAATAGTCCAAATGCAAACAATACTCTCTCTATCAACAATGGATCTCGTCCATACGTTTCTTGTAACTCTCTAATATGTTCTAGTTGATACGTTCTCTTATCAATCATAAATTCCTCCTTGCGTAATTATTTCTATTTTTTTCGCAACATTTCTTCTTCTTGCATAACGCATGAGTCGTCTAACATCTAATATATATTTTGTACCTATTATTTCATATATAGTTTTATATTCGCTATCTGTAATTATTTTTTTTAAAACTTTATTTGCCGTCAAATCAACATATAGTTTTTCTATTGTATTGATGGCTATATCTTTTTTATTTATAGGTGCTTCCGAAACCAATCTCATAACAATAATTGTTTCATCACCTTGATAATACATAAGCTCTTTTGTTGTAGGTTTAAGTAATGTATTACAATGAAAATTGTTTTTCAACTCTGTATAAACAATATTTTCAAACATATTTTCAACTTCAACAATTATAATATTATTGCCAATTTGATGATTTAAAAATTCATTTAAATGACAAGTTTCCAATATGCAATAATTAACCAACGGGTAATTTTCATTTATAAAACCAGCTATTTTTTTTGCACTTTCTGACATAATTGGTTCATATTTTTTTTCAAGCGATTCATTATACACACAATATTTATTCCTAGAAATCCTAATAATTTGTTTTTCTTTCATTAATTTTTTTATATACCAACTCAGTGAATTTTCGCTAAATTTTGAATTTTCTTCTCTTACTACCTCAAGAAGCTTTGTACGATTAAAATCATTATAATTTCTTAGTTTATCAATAATCATTTCCATTTCTATACCACCTCATTTCGGCACTTTTTTATTTTTTTGCCGTTTTATTAGTTTTATTCTATACTGAAACCAGGTGTTCGTCAATATTATTTCGGCATTTTTTTATTTTTTTGCCGTTTTGTTAGTCAATATTTTGACCTCTATCCCCCTCTTCCCTACAACTACCTCATCAACCACCATCTCCACCAATTCCCTCTCCAACTTCTCAACCTTAATAAACTCACCCATCATCTCTAATCCAGTTATATCCTTAACCACCAACGCTTCATCCTTAACCAATCGATCCTCCAACAACTGGATCTTCTCCTTCATCTCCACAACCTTACCATCCACAACGCACTTAGCCTCAACATAATCCTCCCGACTAAGCCCACCATCCCTATACACCTCATACTTCCGCATTAGCGCCAATTCCTGCACCTGTACTTGACCATCCAATTCCTTAATCTGATTCTCTATCTGTTTCCTATTTTCAGCCACAACCTTATCTGCTGCCTTTCGTACTTCTATCATATCCACAGCTTCTCTAGCTGCATTCTCAATTGCTTGTATCACAATCGCTTCAATATCGCTATCATGGATATGATTTACGCAATCACTACCTGTTACATGTTTTTCTGCGCATATGTATTTAGGAATTCCTTGGTTTGAATGCTTCATTTTATGCCCGCAGGTTCCACATACAATTTTGCCACAAAGTACATGTGTTTTATGTTTTCTTGGACCATTTACAGCATCTCTACGCATTGATTTTTCCTGATCAAAGTCCTTCTTGCTAATAATCGCTTCATGAGTATTCTCTACACGGATCCATTCTTCTTTAGGAACTGTTATGCTATTGCTTGCTCCAACTCTTGGTGATTTTGTTTTACCAGCAATCATAACACCGGTATACATCTCATTATTTAATATTCTAGCGACCTTGGTAACGGACCAGTATTGTTTATTCTCACTGTCAAAATGGCTATCTTTTCTACCATACTTCGCACTCATATGAACTGCCGGTGTAATCATATTTTCTGCATTTAATTGCTTTGTAATCTGGTACATTGACATGCCTTTTAATGCAAGTTTAAAAATATATATAACAACCTTGGCTGCCTCTTGGTCCACAATTAATTTTGATTTATTTGTCGGATCCTTTGCATAACCAAATGGTGCATATCCCCCAACAAACTTTCCTTGTCTTTTTCTAATTTCCATAGATGATTTAATCTTCTGCGAATTGTCTTTGGCATAATAATCATACATAAGCATCTTAAATTGATCTGCTAGGCCACTTATACCACCCTCTGTATACTTGCTATCATAATCATCATTTACCGCTATAAACCGAACGCCCATAAACGGAAATATCTGCTCTAAATAGCCTCCTAAATCAATGTGATCTCTTGAAAATCTCGAAAAATCTTTTACTATAATACAATCTATTTGTTCATTTCTCACTTGCTCTAATAATGCTTGGACCCGGGAACGGTTCATAGATGTGCCACTCCAACCGTCATCAGTAAATTGTAAAATCTGTTTTCCTTTTAGATCCTCATTTGTTGCTACAAAATTAAGTAGCAACAATCTTTGATTTGTAATACTATTACTTTCATCTTTTATATAATTATCTTCTTTTGATAATCTCATGTATAATCCAATACTTCCCATATTAGCTCCTTTCAGATGGATCTTTTCAAACGGATTTTCTACCGCGATAACTTCCTAGATAACATCCAATATTACAATCACTTAATAAACTCTTCTACTCCCTTAAATTCATCCTCAAATGTAAATGCTATAACTAACTCTTTACCCGGATGCAATTCTATTCGTTGAACTAACAGCAATAGTAATTCTTTAGTAACTTTCTGTATCTTATTACAACGTAAAAATGTTTTTGTTATTTGTATTAAAGAAGCTTCCATTTTATCTATTTTTGCAATTTTTTCTTCTATTAATTTAAGTTTAGATTTCAAAAAAAATTGCTTTTTTTGTAATTCGGCCAATGCATCTAGATATTCATCATTTGTAATATCCACCAATGCTCTTTTACTGTACAATTCACTTTCTTCATAATCTAATTCAGCAAGTTTTATATTAATTAATTTTAAGGATTTCTCACAAGAACTTCGTTTCTTCTTCGCTTGCTTTTCTACCACTTGAATCGTAGGTTTTTTATCCTTAACGAAATCCTTGACTTGCTTTTGAATCGCATTCATTACGATCTCATCTAGTAATGTTTCAACAATACGAATACCACCTATATGTTCTTCTACATTGCCAGCTTGTCCTCTGCAATAGTAATAATATTTTCTAGTCAATTTAGATCCGCCATTCTCTACTAATTCCGACAACTGTGGCATTGGTTTACCACATATTCCACAATAAAAAAGTCCTTGATATTTATTTTCTTGGACCCTAACAGACTTTCCACGATTAGAATTAAAAGTGCTTTTTGCAATTTTCTTTTCATTTAACTTCTGAACCTGATCAAAAATATCCTTATCTATTATTACCTCGTGAAAATCTTCAAGTACAATGTAATCTTCTTCCTTATTCTGCTTTTCAGGCATATTTGCATATAACTTTTTATTAGATTTATTTTGTACTACACTTCCAATATAAGCTTTATTGTGAAGAATATTAGACAATGTTCCTATATGCCATTGTTTCGCTTCATCTCCTGGTTCAATATATAAATGTTTTGTCTTTTGATATTGTCCTGGTATTGTGATCTTCTCTGTATTTAATATTTCTGCAATTTTTCTTAGAGGCATACCATTTAATGCTAAATCAAAAACACGTACAACTATAGGTGCTGTAGCCTCATCTACAACCATGGTCCTAATACCTTTGATTGTTTCTATCTGATAACCATAGGGTGCAAAACTTCCAACGAAGCTTCCCTTTTCCATACTCATTTTCCTTGCACTTGCAATTCGCTTTGAAATATCTTTGGCATACATATCATTTACGGTATTCTTAATGTCAATTTCTAATAATTTATTATCATTACTTGCAGCTTCTGTATCAAAATGATCATTTACCGATATAAATCTAACTTGTAAAAATGGCAACATAATTTGAATTAATTTACTGACTTCTAATTGATTTCTGCCAAGCCTAGAAAGATCCTTTACAATAATACAATCAATTTTTCTTCCCTTCGCATCTGCTAACATTCTTTGATATTCTGGACGATTAAAATCCGTTCCACTTTTGCCACAATCAACATAATTATCGATAATAATCAGGTTACTATCTTTCTTTACAAATGCTTCCATAATTGCAAGTTGGCTATCAATAGACTCAGCTTTATCGCCTCTATCCACTGATATTCTTGCATACAATCCGACTTTATATTTTTTTCTGTTTTTTTATCCAAACTAGCTGGCGAACCATTTATCATGTCTCGGCTTTTACTTCTTAATAATCCATTAGGTCCATACTCAAATAGGCTTATTGCAACATATCTTCTTGCTGTTCTTGCCATTACACCACCACTCCTTCCGGAAGTTCAGTAACGGATTTTTTCAAGCTATCCATTGTAATTACAATAGCTTTTGCCTTTATCAA
>JBOFWM010000043.1:0-8091 GCA_051653625.1 Lachnospiraceae bacterium | reverse complement strand
CTTTTGTGTTTATTGTTGTTGTGGTGACTACATTATACACGAAAAGGGAGGTCATTGCTTTTTTATTTTAAAAAGTGGTGTAACCCTTGTAACTACAAGGTTTTAAATAAAAAATAAGGTAGTATATTTGACACTACCTGGAAATTAAAGGAGAGAGAAAAATGCATAAAATAGAGACTCATTTACATACGGCATATGTAAGTAAGTGTGGATGGATGGGATCGATTCCTATTATAGCGGAATACGCACAAGCAGGATATTCTGCAATAGCAGTAACCGATCATTATAATAGAGATACTTTTGAACTTTTAAGGTTAGATATAAGTAAACCGTGCCATGCGTTAGAAGCTTTTGAAGAAGGGTATTATCGTTTGTGTGTCGAAGCGAAAAAACATGGGATTCTAGTATATAAAGGTGCAGAACTTCGGTTTGATGAATCAGATAATGATTATTTGCTTTATGGATATGAACCCTCTTTATTAGAAGATCCGGAACATGTGATATCAATGGGAGTTGCTGAATTTTCAAAAAAATGTCGAGAACAAGGTGCAATTCTTGTACAAGCACATCCTTTTCGAAAAAAATGTTCACCAGTAAATCCGGAATATATAGATGGTGTGGAAGTTGTGAATTTTAATGCGAGACATGATAGTCGAAATGATTTGGCACAAGAATATGCAGACAAACATCAATTGTTAGGGATTGCAGGATCGGATTATCATAGGTATGGAGATGGAGCTACAACTGGAATTATGTCAGCTACATTACCAAAAAATGATCGAGAATTTGCCGAGTTATTACGTAGTCGTGCGTTTGATATTATTGCAAAATAGCAATAATATCAAACGCACTTATTTTTTTCTAATTTTCTAAAATAATTCCGTCTGTTGAAAGTGTAACAACTTGCCATGGAATCATTTTTTTACTATTTATTAGTGCTGTTTTTACAGCTTCTTCGATTCCGCCACAACAAGGTACTTCCATTCTTACAACTGTTACAGACTTAATGGAATTATCGCGAATGATTTCTGTAAGCTTCTCGGCATAATTTCCCACATCTAATTTAGGACAACCTATAATAGTAATTTTATTTTTCATAAATTTTGAATGAAAATTTGCATAAGCATAAGCTGCACAATCAGCAGCAACTAAAAGATTTGCTTGTTCAAAATATGGAGCTTGTGGCGACACTAATTTGATTTGTACAGGCCATTGATTTAAATTTGATGAAAGTTCCTGAGGGATATCATGATATTTTGCAGAATGTTCACGTTCAATTTTCTTTGCATCTGATCCTGGACAGCTGTGAGATGCAGATTTTACTTTTGGATTTGTATTAATAATATCTCGATCTGAAAAGCTAATCGCATTCACCGGACAAACTGGTAAACAATTTCCAATTCCATCGCAATAATCATCACGCACTACAGTTGCTTTTCCATTTACCATCTCAATTGCACTTTGTTGGCAAGCATTCGCACATAAGCCGCAACCTACACATTTTTCTTGATCTATTTGAATTATTTTTCTAGACATAGTTCCTCCTAATTTTTAAAAGATTTTTATTAACATTGATTATTATGTCCAAATTATAATATACTAAAAAATATAAATATGTTGTCTGGACAACAAAAGGAGCGAAAAAATGAATTTAGAGGAAAAATATAAGATATTAAAAACAAATTACTTATTTCATCAAGTAAATATGGATGAGTTTAAAGGGATGATTGCATGTTTAGATGCGAAAGAGAAAACATTTAAAAAGAATGAATTTATTCTTCGGGTAGGAGATCCTATTTCATTTGTTGGAATTGTTTTGAAAGGTAGTATAAAAATTATTAAAGAAGATATAGAAGGTAATCAACAAGTAATTGCAAAATTAGTGGAAGGAGAATTATTTGGTGAAACATTTGCATGTGCAGATATTTCAAGGAGTCCTGTTGCGATTCAAGGAACACAGGAATGCGAAATTTTACTGCTTGATTATGGCAAGATTATTCATACTTGTAGTAGTACGTGTATATCTCATCAAAAGTTAGTGGAAAACATGTTGAAAATTCTTGCCATGAAAAATCTTTATTTAAATCAAAAAATAGATATTATTTCAAAAAGAACGCTTCGAGAAAAAATAATTTCTTATTTTGAATATGAAAGAAAGGGTAGAAGTACGTTTTCAATTTCTTTCAATCGTGAAGAATTGGCAAATTATTTATGTGCTGATCGAAGCGCTTTATCGAATGAATTATCTAAAATGCAAAAAGAAGGAATAATTCGTTATCAAAAAAATAATTTTGAAATATTAAAATGCAATTGACAATAATCCGAAATCGGACTAAACTAAAAAGTACGATTTCGGATTATTTTATAAAGGATAAGGAAAAAGGTATGGAGAGATTACTAAGAGAACAATTTGCCACGCTCACAAGATTATATAGAGAACAAGATGAAATATATAGACGTTTAGCTGCAAAATCGAAAATGTCAGAAACTTGTTTTTGGGTTTTATATTCTTTGGCGAGTGAATCGAAAGAGTATACACAACAAGATTTATGTAATTTATGGTATTATTCAAAACAAACTATCAATTCAGCAATTTCCTGGCTAGTTAAGCAGGAGTATATTTATTTGCAAGTTGGAAAAAAGAACAAAAAAAGTAAAATTGTAATATTAACAGAAAAGGGGAAAGAATTTTGTAAGATGCATATAGTAGATATTTTTCTTGCAGAAGAAAGAGCATTTTGCAGATTTAGTGAGAAAGAAAGAGAACAAATTATTTCCCTTATGGAACGAGACTTAGTTTATTTGAAAGAAGAAGTGGAGAAAATAGAGTGAACATGAAAATTAAGTTGTCGGATCAATTTACATATAAGAGATTGCTACGATTTGTAATGCCTACGATTTTTATGATGATTGTGACATCTTTGTATGGTATTGTTGATGGTTGGTTTGTTTCTAATATTATTGGAAAAAATGCATTTGCGGCAGTCAATTTAATAATGCCTGTTCTAATGGCAGGAGGATCTTTCGGATATATGATTGGAACAGGTGGAGCGGCATTAGTTTCAAAAACACTAGGGGAAGAAAAGAAAAAGGAGGCTCATGCATATTTTTCCATGCTTATAAATTTAGTGATTTTAATTGGATTTATTATTTCTGTAGTGGGATTTATTTTTATGCCCAATATTGTATATTCGCTTGGGGCGAGCGAGCATATGGCTGCGGATGCAGTTCTTTATGGAAGAATATTAGTAGTTGCAACTATTTTTTATATGTTGCAAAATACATTTCATAGTTTTTTAGTTGTTGCAGAACTTCCTAAAATGGGTTTAATTGTTTCGCTTTGTACAGGTATAACAAATATTATTTTTGATTTTTTGCTAGTCTACTTATTTTCAATGGGAATTGCTGGTGCAGCTATAGCAACGGTGATCAGTCAGATGGTAGGAGCAGTTGTACCGCTATGTTATTTTATATGTAATAAAAAGGGAATATTGAAATTAGTAATAACAAAATTTGATTTTGAAGCAATTAGAAAAGCTTGTATGAATGGATTTTCAGAAATGATCTCAAATATGTCTATGTCTATAGTGGGAATTTTATATAATTTTCAATTGCTAAAAATTGCTGCAGAAGACGGAGTAGCAGCATATGGAGTAATTATGTATGTTAATTTTATTTTTATGGGGTTTTTCTTCGGATATTCTATAGGAATTACGCCGATTATTGGATATAATTACGGTGCAGGAAATAAAAAAGAGTTGAAAAATATTATAAAAAAAAGTATGGTTATTACTGTTATATTATCCATCAGTATGACAACAATTGCAATTGTTTTTTCGAAGCAGCTAGCAAGTATCTTTGTTGGATATGATAACGCATTAATGGAATTAACAAAAATAGGTTTAATTCAATATTCATTATCGTTTTTGATTTGTGGATTTAATATTTTTGCATCTGCTATGTTTACAGCATTAGATAATGGTGTAATTTCAGCAAGTATTTCTTTTTTAAGAACATTGGTAATACAAGTTGTAGCAGTACTTATTTTACCAATTTTTCTTGGAATTAATGGAATATGGCTCGCAATTGCAACAGCCGAACTTATTACAGTTATAATAACTGTATATTTCTTTATGAAAAATAAAAAAATCTATGGCTATTAATAGATAGAAAAGGTGAAACATTATGCAATATAGAAAAGATAAATATGGGAATGAAATATCTATACTAGGATTAGGGTGTATGAGATTTACAAAAAATGGAAATACCATTAATCTAAAAAAGGCGACTAAAGAAGTTGCATATGCAATTGAGCATGGTTTAAATTATTTTGATACTGCTCATCTATATCCAGGAAATGAAGTTGCAGTTGGAAACATAATTAAAGAACTTGGGTGTCGAGAAAAAATATATATTGCTACAAAATTACCACAATATAAAGTTAAAACAAAAGACGCTATTGATCGGTATTTTGAAGAATCATTAGAACGACTTCAAACAAATTATATTGATTATTACTTGATGCATATGTTGACGGATATAGAATCATGGATTCGATTAAAAAAACTTGGAATTATAGAATGGATTGGAAAAGAGAAGAAAGCGGGAAGAATTCGTCAAATTGGTTTTTCTTTTCATGGAAATACTGAAATGTTTATCAAGATTCTTGAAGACTATGACTGGGATTTTTGTCAAATTCAATATAATTATTTGGATGAACATACACAAGCGGGAAGAGTGGGCTTAGAACGTGCACAGGAACTTGAAATTCCGGTTATAATTATGGAACCATTGCGAGGTGGTAAACTTGTTAGTATGTTACCAGAAGAAGCAAAGAAAAAAATAGAGCTATCTCAATGGGGATATTCAAGTGCTGAGTGGTCGCTTAGGTGGTTATGGAATCAAGAAGGTGTTACATGTATATTATCTGGTATGAATTCTATTGAAATGATAAAAGAAAATATAGCAATTGCATCAAAAGTGAAAGTGGGAGAGTTTACAGAGAAAGAAAATACATTTGTGAAAGAAATTATAACGATAATTCGATCAAAGGAAAAAGTGGGATGTACAGCGTGTGGATACTGTATGCCATGTCCAAAAGGAATTGACATTCCAACAACTTTTGCTTGTTATAATCGAATGTTTGCAGAAGATAAGAAAACAGGAAGAAGAGAATTTTTTCAAGTGGTAAGTCTTCGTAAAGATGTGGCACATGTTTCAAAATGTGTAGACTGTGGAAAGTGTGAAGAACATTGTCCTCAAAGAATAGAGATTAGAAAAAAATTGAAAGAAGCAAATAAAGCGCTTAGACCATTTCCTATTTCTGTAATTGATCGAATCGCAAACTGGTATCTTTTAAAAAAATAGAAAATTCTTGACAAAAATACGTTGATACGTTACTATTGTAAAGAAAATTGCGCTTGCCGATTTATTTGCCCAGATAGCTCAGTCGGTAGAGCAGAGGACTGAAAATCCTCGTGTCGCTGGTTCGATTCCGGCTCTGGGCATTCTAGTTTGTCAATTTGTAAGTATAAGAATAATCATAAGTTTAAATTTATAAGCATACACTTTTCTTAAGAGTAAATAGGAGAAGTGTATGCTTAATTATATTTGGGCAATTATGATAATGATAGGTGTAGTGTATGCTACGTTAACTGGAAATATCGAATCAATAACAAATGGGGCTTTTGATGCTGCAAAAGAATCTATTTCACTTTGTATTACAATGTTTGGAATTATGGCTTTTTGGATGGGGCTCATGGAAATTGCAAGAAGTAGTGGTCTTATCGATGTAATTACAAAAAAAATGGAACCGTTTATAACTTTTTTATTTCCTAGAATACCAAAAATGCATAAGGCAAGGGAGTATATTACTCTAAACATTGTATCAAATCTTTTGGGCTTAGGATGGGCTGCAACACCAGCGGGATTAAAAGCAATGGAAGAATTATCAAAATTGGGAAAAAAGTCTCCTATTGCAACAAATGAAATGTGTATATTTCTGATTATTAACATTTCCTCATTGCAATTAGTTCCTGTAAATATTATTGCCTATAGAAGTCAGTACGGAAGCATTAATCCGACAAATGTAATAGGGCCAGGATTATTTGCAACATTAATCAGTACTCTTGTTGCCATTATATTTTGTAAAATAATGGACTTAAATAAAAAAGAGGAGATTTAAAATGGGGGCAATTTTAAATAATATTTCTAAAATTTTAATCCCACTGTTAATATTTTATGTATTAGCATATGGGTTATCTACAAAAACTCGTGTATATGAAGAGTTTGTAAAAGGTGCAAAATCTGGAATTTTTACAGTCTTTGAAATTATGCCAACGTTAATCGCATTAATGATTGGAGTTGGCATTTTACGAGCATCTGGTTTTTTAGAATTTATAGGAAATCACATAGGAGTAATTACACAAAAAGTTGGACTTCCATCCGACATTATTTCGTTAATGATTATTAAAGTATTTTCTTCTTCAGCAGCAACTGGTTTATTATTAGATATTTATAAAGTGTATGGGACTGATTCTTTTGTTGGAATGCTTGCCTCTATTTTGTGTAGTTGTACTGAAACAATTTTTTATACAATGTCAGTGTACTTTATTGCTGCAAAAGTTACAAAAACAAAATGGACCTTGTTAGGAGCGGTTATATCAACTCTTGCAGGAATTATTGCTAGTATTTGTATTACGTATTATTTAATGAATTAAAAATAATTATTAATAAAAGAAGATTTCTTATAAAATACTTTGTTAAGTAACTCGATTTTACAAGAATATGTTACATCTAGCATAAATTCGAAATCACAAGCAGAATAAGAACCTATTATTGCGGCAGAAAATCTTGAAATAGGAAGAGCGATATCCGCAGTCTCTTTGTTGTAGTCTTTTTCTATAATAGAATTTGCTATTCCATTTTCAAAGGATATAAAATAATTTTTAGTATTTTGTTGTAACTGACTGTCGGATATTGCGATGGTAAGTTTACCTGTTCCTATGTATGTTGCATTTTTTAAAACTTCAAAAACGTGAATAACACGTACCATACCATTCATGGTATCTGTTATTGTGCATGGATAGGCTGCATAATCCGTACAAAAATCTCTGATATATATAGATTCTGGAAAATGGCATCGCACAAAATCATAGTAAGAGGAAAAAGAACGGATAAATGCAAAAATAGCATGAAGAGCGTCTGGTGTATGAAATATGAATTCCTTACAGTAAAAGGTACGATTTTCTCTTGTATAGATGAGATATCCAGAAGGTATTTGTTCTTTATCATAATACACATAACAGCTTATGTTATTTTTGTACAACTTTGCATCAGTTACAATGGAATAATCAAATTCATCACGATTTACCATGATATTATAATTAGGAGCAAAAGATTGATAGATTTTCTTAATATCAGAAAAAATATCATCATCTCCTGGTCGATAAGGTTTAAAAGTACCTAAATATTGATAATCCGGAATTCCACGCATATTTAAATCATAACATTTTGAATTGTTTAATCGGAAATACCCAAAGCGTTCATAGAAACATTCGCTAAAAGGGTAAAGATAAGAAAAAATTTTTCCTTCCTTATATGCATCTTCTAAAATGGTTTGAAATAACTTTTTAATAGCGCCTTTCTTTCTGTGATGGGGATAAGTGGAAACAAACCCAATTCCATTTCCCTTGAAAGAATGTCCTTCAAAATAATAAGAATAAGGAAGCGCCATGATGGAAGCTGCCAATTCGTTATTCTCGTCAAATGCACCATAAGTATCGTTCCAATGGCGTTCACTCTTTGTTTTTGGTTCAGTGATAATTTTATGAATCCTAGTTATTTCGTCAACTTCAGGGTTTGCATATGGAAAATCAAAACAGATAGACCCTAATTTATATGTATCTAAAATTTCGTTCTCTTTAATTCGTCTTATCGTTAACATTGGACAACCTTCCTATTCTGTCAAGCCTAAATCTATTGATTTTACTGGCTTTGACGATTTTTATTTACCTCTAAAACAGAGCCGATAGTGATGGATATCGTAGTATCAAATACCGAATGCTGATAAATGGGTATAGTTAATAAAGC
>JBOFWM010000042.1:0-24935 GCA_051653625.1 Lachnospiraceae bacterium | reverse complement strand
GTAGTAGATTTTATACCAAACTTTGATGAAACAGAAAAAGAACCAAGTGTATTACCAGCAAAATTTCCAAATCTTCTTGTAAATGGAACAGAAGGTATTGCAGTTGGAATGGCTACAAGTATACCACCACATAATTTAGAAGAAGTTATCAATGCTACGATTGCTTATTTGCGAGATGAAACTGTTACTACTAAAGACTTGATGCGTTATATTGCGGGACCTGATTTCCCAACAGGAGGAATTGTAATAAATCAATCCGATTTAGAATCTATTTATGAAACAGGTAGTGGGAAAATACGAGTTCGTGGTAAGGTATCAACTGAAAAAGGGAAAGCTGGAAAAATCAATGTTGTAGTTTCGGAAATTCCATATACAATGATTGGTGCTAATATTTCGAAATTTTTATTAGATGTTGCAGCTTTATCAGATACGAAAAAAACATTAGATATTGTTGATATTTCAAATCAATCTTCAAAAGAGGGAATTCGGATTGTTTTTGAACTTAGAAAAGATGCAGATGTTGATAATTTTATTAATATGTTGTATAAAAAGACAAGACTTGAAGATACATTTGGGGTGAACATGTTAGCAATCCATCATGGGAAACCGGAAACATTAGGATTAAAAGAAATTATTAAAGCAAATGTATCGTTTCAATATGAGGTTACAACAAGAAAATATAATACATTACTAGCTAAAGAGTTAGAAAAAAAAGAAATTCAAGAAGGACTAATTAAAGCATGTAATGTAATTGATTTAATTATTGAAATTTTGCGTGGATCAAAAGATCGTAATATGGCAAAAAAATGTTTGGTAGAAGGTGACACGACGGGAATCCGATTCAAAACAAAAGAATCTAGTATTATGGCAAGTCAATTATTATTTACACCAAACCAAGCAACAGCAATCTTAGAAATGCGTTTGTATAAATTAATTGGACTTGAAATAGAAGCGCTTATTAACGAACATGAAGAGACACTTTCTAATATTTATAAATATGAAGATATTCTTGCTCGTAAAGATTCTATGATGCAAGTTTTAATTAATGATTTGAATCAAATCAAAAAAGAATTTAAAAAAGATCGTAAAACAGAAATTAAAGATTGTGAAGAGGCAGTGTTTGTTGAAAAAAAATTAGAAGAGATTGATATTGTATTTTTAATGGACCGATTTGGATATGCAAAAACAATAGATCTTTCTACTTATGAGAGAAATAAGGAAGCTGCGGATCATGAAAATAGTACTGTTTTAAAATGTAAAAATACAGGAAAAATCTGTGTTTTTACGAATACAGGACAACTTCATACTATAAAAGTGCTTGATGTTCCTTATGGAAAGTTTAGAGACAAAGGAATTCCAATTGATAATATAAGTAATTATTCTACGCAAAAAGAAAGAATATTATTAGTTGTAAGTCAAAATGAATTAAATATGCAACGACTCCTTTTTGTATCAAAAACATCTATGACAAAAATTGTGGATGGTAATGAATTTGATGTATCAAAAAAGACTGTTGCTGCTACAAAATTAACAGATCAAGACGAGCTTTTAAGTATCGAAATGATTCTAGAACAAAAAAATCTTGTATTAGTAAGCAGTGATGGATATTTTCTTCGCTTCCCAATATCAGAGATTCCAGAAAAAAAGAAAAATGCAATTGGAGTTCGTGGGATGAAATTAAATGAAGATGCATATGTTGATTCTGTTTTTTACACTCAAAATGCAAATGAACAAAGTATAGAATACAAAGATAAGCAGATTATTTTAAATCAAATCAAATTAGGTCGTCGTGATGGAAAAGGAACAAAAATTAGAGTATAATAGGATAGATTGGAGAACTGTATTATGTTGAGAGTTATTGCTGGAAAAGCAAAACGCTTATCACTTAAAACACCAGCTTCTATGCATACAAGACCTACAACTGATCGTATTAAGGAAACATTGTTTAATATGATTCAAAACGATGTGGCAGGTACAGTATTTATAGATTTATTTAGTGGAAGTGGAAGCATCGGAATAGAGGCATTAAGTCGTGGTGCAAAAAAAGTATATTTTATTGAAAATAATAAAGAAGCATTAGCGTGTATTCGAGAAAATCTATTATTTACAAAATTGCAAGAAAATGCCGTTGTATTATCTAGTGACTATAAAATGGCAATTTCACAAATTCGAGATAAAGTCGATTATATTTTTATGGATCCACCATATGAGTCTGATTTAGAGTTTCAAGCATTGATTGAATTGAAAAAAAATGAACTCATATCGAATCATTCTATTATTATAATTGAAGCATTACTGAAAAAAGATTTTTCAAAAGTATCAGAGTTTGGATATGAAATTATAAAAGAAAAAAAATATAAAACGAATAAACATGTTTTTTTGAGAGGAGCATTTTAAAATCATGAAAGCGGCAATTTATCCAGGAAGTTTTGATCCTGTCACTTTTGGTCATTTAGATGTAATTGAACGTGCAGCATCTATTTTTGATCACTTAACAGTTAGTGTACTTAATAATCATTTGAAAACCCCATTTTTTACGGTAGAGGAACGTGTTGAAATATTAAAAGAAGCAACAAAGCATTTACCAAATGTTTCAATTGATAGTTTTAGTGGACTATTAATTAATTATGCGAAAGAAAAAAATATAAATGTAGCAATTAGGGGATTACGTGCAATTACCGACTTTGAGTATGAACTTCAAATTGCCCAAACAAATCGAAAACTTTCTAATGGGGAATTAGATACTATGTTTTTAACAACAAGTCTAGAGTATGCATATTTAAGTTCTTCAAGTGTAAAAGAAATCGCAAGTTTTAATGGGGACATAGCTCAATGTGTTCCAAAATTTGTTGCAGACTTAATTTATAAAAAATATGGACATTGTTAGTAATATCGTTTAATATAGTAAATAGAGTTAGTGACTATTATCTTGAAAGGATTTTTAATACAATGAGTAGTAGAATAGAACAATTAATTGATGAAATAGAAGATTATATTGAAAGTTGTAAGTATAAAGCTTTATCAAGTACTCATATTCTTGTAAACAAAGAAGAAATTGATAACTTGATTCATGAAATGCGAAAAAAAACACCAGAAGAAATTAAACGTTATCAAAAAATCATCAATAACAAAGAAGCAATATTAAATGATGCAAGACAAAAAGCAGAGAGTTTAATTAATGATGCAACAGTTCATACAAATGAATTAATAAATGAGCATGAAATTATGCAACAAGCATATGCACATGCAAATGAAGTAGTTCGTCTAGCAACAGAACAAGCACAAGACATTTTAGATAGTGCAACAGTAGAAGCTAATGAAATGAAATCAGCTGCATTAATTTATACAGATGATATGCTTGCTAATGTTGAAAATATTATTGCTCATGCAATTGAATCTAATACATTTAAATATGAGGAATTAATGAATTCTCTTAATAATTGTTACAATATTGTAAAGGGGAATCGTGCGGAGCTATATCCTGTTGCCGAATTAGAGGCAATAGAAGAAGAGGATGCTTCTGATATTTCACTTGATTTAATATAAGAGCTGATTTCAGCTCTTTTTCTTTTTATATTTTCAAGTATCGTTATATTAAAAAATAGTAAGTAAGAAAAAACATAAAATACTTTGTATAATTTTATGGACGATATAATATTTTTTTGTTATATCACAATTTAGTAAAACAGAATATGTTTGAAAAAAACAACTAGCACCACCAAACATTAATAAAAATCCAAGTATTGCATTCTTAGATGTAGCTATAGATAGTAGATATAAACCATTATTGATTTCTATAAGCGATGTAAAAATACCTTGTATTATTGTAGTTTGAAAAATATTTATGTTTTGGATTAATGAGAGAAATAAGGTAAAACAAATCATATATCCACCAAGCATAGTGATATTTGAAATAGCACATGAAATAGAAGTATCAATTGCATTTATTAATGAAAAAGGAGGGGTTGCTTTCATAGTTGATTCTTTTGTAATATTCATTTTATGATATAGGGTATATCTCAATAGTATTCCATAAAAAAATGGAATACTATAAAAAAGAAGTAAAAATATTATATTTTTTTGTATTTGAAATATAGTAAGAACAAATGATATCATATATATGGGACCAATATTATTACAAAAGGAAAGTAAAAATTCACTTTCTTCTTTTGTAATAAGATGTAACGAATAAGAGTCACTGATTACTCTTGCGCCCATAGGAAAACCACATAAAAATCCAATTATAATACAATATATTCCTTGGTCAGAAATACGAAAAATAGGATATAAAATTGGACGAAATATACGTGCAATATAAATAGATGTATTTGTTCTTATTAAAATACCTGAAAGAATCATAAAAGGAAACAAAGATGGAACCATAGTTGAATACCAAAGAAGTAAGGAATTTTTAACATTTGTAACACTACTATGATTATAGAAAAATAAATTAAAAATACAAATACTGCTAAAAAGAAATATGAATAGTTTTTTATAATTTTTTTGAATAAGAATCACCTTTTTATTTCTTTTTACATTCTATGAGGAAACAAGAATGATTAGACTTGATAAATTTTTATGTCAGCAAGGAATTGGAACAAGAAGCCAAGTAAAGCAATTTATAAAAAAAGGTATGATA
Organism: Lachnospiraceae bacterium; assembly: GCA_051653625.1. Classification (GTDB taxonomy): domain Bacteria; phylum Bacillota; class Clostridia; order Lachnospirales; family Lachnospiraceae; genus SFDP01. The sequence goes on along the minus strand of JBOFWM010000042.1, from coordinate 20,296 downwards.
CGTAAAGAGATGACAATCCTGAGTGATCCAAGTCAAAAAATTGATGAGCATAGTGATACAATTTATTTTAATGATAAAGAAATTATATTTAGCAAATATCATTATTATATGTTAAACAAACCGCATAATTATATTAGTGCAACAAAGGATCATTCGCAAAAAACAGTAATGGAGTTATTAATTGGTATACCATATCCTGATTTATTTCCAGTCGGTCGATTAGATATTGATACAGAGGGATTATTATTAATTACAGATAATGGAAATCTTGCACACAATTTATTATCTCCAAAAAAACATGTCGATAAAACATATTATGTGGAGATAAAAGATAACATTACAAACGAGATGATTTCTCGTTTATCAAGTGGTGTAGATATTGGAGAAACTCATGTTACATTGCCAGCAAAAGCGGTTATGCTTTCTGCTCATACCATGCATTTAACAATACAAGAAGGTAAATTTCATCAGGTAAAGAGGATGATAGAGGCTGTGGGAAGTAGTGTTACTTATCTAAAACGTATCTCTATGGGACCACTTATTCTTGATCCTTGCTTAGAATTAGGACAATTTCGCGCTTTAACAAATCAGGAACTAGATTCTTTAAATGACTATTTATAGAAAGAGGAGTAAAGATTATGTTAGAAATGATAAACAGTAAAAAAGCAATTATTTTTGATTTAGATGGCTCTTTAGTTGATTCAATGTGGATTTGGAAGCAAGTAGATCATGATTATCTTGCAAGATTTGGATATGAATTACCACCTACGTTACAAGCAGAAATAGGTGGTAAAAGTTTTTCAGAAACAGCAGAATTTGTAAAAGAAAAGTTTAATATTCCTCATACGGTGGAAGAAATAAAAGAAGATTGGAATAAAATGGCGTTTGAATTATATACAACGAAAGTGTTTTTAAAAGAAGGCGTAAAAGAAATCATGGAGTATGCGAAAAATCGACAAATGAAATTAGGAATTGCAACAAGTAATTCAAGATTTTTAGTAGATTGTTTATTAGAAGCTTTAAATATTACATCCTACTTCCATTGTGTAAAGACTTCTTGCGATGTGAAGAGAGGAAAACCATTTCCAGATGTATATTTGGCTGTTTCAAATGAACTAGAAATAGACCCAAAAGATTGTCTTGTATTTGAAGATATCGTTAACGGAATAGTAGCTGCAAAAACTGCTGGAATGACGGTGTGTGGAGTAGAGGATATATATTCTCATGATTCTAAAGAAGAAAAAATGAAAGTTTCTGATTTTTATATACATTCTTATTTAGATATTTGTTTTAATAATTAGAACTAATTTGAAAGGAAATATACTATGTCACAACATAATTTTTTACCAATATCACAACAAGACTTAAATGAGGCAGGAATAGATGTTCTTGATTTTATTTATGTAACAGGGGATGCATATGTAGATCATCCTTCTTTTGGACACGCAATTATTACTCGTGTTTTAGAGGCAAATGGATATAAAGTTGGTATTATAGCACAACCTGATTGGAAAAACCAAGACAGTATCACTATTTTAGGCACACCTCGTCTTGGATTTTTGGTGAGTGGTGGAAATATGGATTCTATGGTTAATCATTATTATGTATCCAAAAAAAGAAGAGAAATGGATGCCTATTCACCAGGAGGAAAAGCTTTTTTAAGACCCGATAATGCAACAGTTGTATATTGTAATTTGATTCGTAGAACATATAAAAATATTCCAATTATTATTGGCGGAATTGAAGCAAGTTTACGACGTCTTGCACATTACGATTATTGGTCAAATTCCTTTAAGCGTTCTATTTTATTAGATTCTCAAGCAGATTTAATTTCTTATGGAATGGGCGAAAAATCCATTGTTGAAATTGCAGATGCATTAAATTGCGGAATTGCTATTAAAGATATTACCTTTATAAAAGGTACTGTTTATAAGACAAAAGAAAAAGACTTATTATATGATTCTTTAGAATTACCATCTTATAATAGTATGAAAGAGCATACGATTGAATATGCAAAAAGTTTTCAAATTCAATATAAAAATACCGATCCTTTTAATGGAAATTCTTTATATGAAGAATATCCAAACAATGTATATGTTGTTCAAAATCCACCTTCACTTCCACTTAGTGAAAGTGAAATGGATTGGGTATATTCCCTTCCTTATCAAAGAACATATCACCCAATTTATGAAAAAGACGGTGGCGTTCCAGCAATCAATGAAATTAAATTTTCATTGATTAGCAATAGAGGATGTTTTGGTGGATGTAATTTTTGTGCATTAACATTTCATCAAGGTAGAATTGTACAGGTCCGAAGCCATGAATCGATTCTTGAAGAAGCAAAACAAATTATTGCGGATAAAGATTTTAAAGGTTATATACATGATGTTGGTGGTCCTACTGCGAATTTTAGACATTCTTCTTGTGAAAAACAACTTGAACATGGTGTTTGTAAAGAAAAACAATGTTTATTTCCAAAACCATGTAATAATTTAACGGTAGACCATAGCGATTATCTTACGCTTTTACGAAAACTTCGTGCATTACCAAAGGTAAAAAAAGTATTTATACGTTCGGGAATTCGTTTTGATTATTTGATCGAAGATAAAGATCCTTCTTTCTTTAAAGAATTAGTAGAACATCATATTAGCGGACAGCTTAAAGTTGCTCCAGAGCATATCAGTGATGTAGTTTTAAATAAAATGGGAAAACCCAAAAATGAAGTATATAATCGTTTTCGTATTCAATATAAAAAATTAAATGATCAACTTGGAAAGAAACAATTTCTTGTACCTTATTTAATGTCCTCGCATCCAGGATCTACCTTAAAAGAAGCAATTGCGCTTGCGGAATATTTAAGAGATTTAGGATATATGCCGGAACAAGTACAAGATTTTTATCCAACACCATCTACTATGTCAACGGTTATGTATTATACCCTTGTTAATCCTGAAACTTTAAAGCCTGTGTATGTATGCAAAAATCCACATGAAAAGGCAATGCAAAGAGCATTAATACAATATCGAAATCCGAAAAATTATGATTTAGTATTAGAGGCACTTCGACTTGAAAAAAGAGAAGATCTAATCGGATTTTCAAAAGAATGTTTAATTCGCCCTAGAAATTTTGCTAAAAACAAATCAAATACAGGAAATAAAACACAAAGTAATAAGATACAAACCAATAAATCGCAAGCAAATAAGCAACAAAAAAGTGAAAAACCAAAGAAAAGGATTCGTAATGTTCATAAGAAAAAATAAAGGTGAGTTTGGATATATAGCATGGAAGAGAAGACTAGAACTTGGTAAAACAATTTTTATGTTTTTTCTTTCGTTTCTTCTTTTTTTGATTGGATTAGTATCTACAAAAACAACTGCAAATTATCTTTCTGTAGTTGCAGTATTAGGATGTTTACCAGCTTCAAAATATCTTGTCTCATATATCATGTTTTTAAAAGTAAAACCAAGCAGTAGCGAGATTTATGAGAAAATTAAGACTTTAAATAATCAAGCAAATGTGAAGTATGATTTATATTTTACAACATACGAGAAAAATTATTCTATCAATGCACTTATTGTTTTGCAAAATAAAGTGTTATGTTTTACAGAAGAGAATGCATTTAAACAAAAAGAGTTTATTTCTTATTTAGAAAGTGCATTTGTATTGCAAAAGAAAAAGCCTATTAAAATTGAGATAGTAGACTCAATAGAGAAATTTTTATATAGATTACAAAATAGTCAAAATGAGGTAAGTGAGAAAACACAAGAAATTTATGATTTCATATGTGATATTACTTTATAATAGAGGATGAATAGAAAATGATTGAATTTATGATTACAAAAAATGAAGCAAATCAGCGTATGGATAAGTTTCTTCATAAATATTTAAAAGAAGCACAAACATCATTTTTATATAAAATGATGCGAAAAAAAAACATTGTTTTAAATGATAAAAAAGCAAATGGAAAAGAAGTGCTTGAAATAGGAGATTCTATAAAATTTTATCTGTCTGATGATACAATAGAAAAATTTAGAGGATCTATAGCATCTAGTCAAAAAGATGATTTTTCACTTTATTTAAATGCCTATAACAAATATGGTTCTTTAGAAATTATATATGAAGACGATCATATTTTACTAATAAATAAACCTATTAATCTTCTTGTGCAACAAACAAAAGTTGGAGAAGAAACATTGAATGAGTGGTTAATTGGCTATTTAATTACAACAAAAAAAATAACAACAACACAACTTAATACATTTAAACCTTCCATTTGTAATCGATTAGATCGAAATACAAGTGGAATTGTTTTGTGTGGTATTTCTCTTTTAGGAAGTCAATTCCTAAGTAAATTACTTCATAATCGCACACTTCATAAATATTATCGTACCTTTGTGCATGGAATCTTAAAAAATGAAACGATTCTAAAAGGATATTTAAAAAAAGATGAAACACAAAATAAAGTAGATGTTTGTTCCCAAAAACTAGATGATACGTATGTAGAAATTCATACACGATATATTCCAATAACCAGTTGTAAAAATAATATTACTTATTTAGAAGTAGAGCTTATTACTGGTAAAACACATCAAATACGTGCACATTTATCAAGTATTCTACATCCTATTGTTGGAGATTTGAAATATGGTGGAAAAAAAGTAAATGGAATAAACCATCAAATTCTACATGCCTATCGAATGGAATTCCCAATAATACATGGTGAAATGAGTTATTTGAGTGAAAAAGTTTTTATCGCAAATGAGCCAAACTATTTTAATAATTTAAAAATGGAGTAATAAAGGATATGAGTACATGGAATTCAAGGGGACTTCGTGGTTCGACGTTGGAAGACTTAATAAATAGAACAAATGAAATCTATCTAGAAAATAAATTAGCACTAATTCAAAAAATTCCTACACCAATCACACCCATTAGAATTGACAAAGAGAATAGGCATATTACTTTGGCATATTTCGAACAAAAAAGTACGGTTGATTATATTGGTATTGTACAAGGTGTTCCAGTTTGTTTTGATGCAAAAGAATGTGCAAATGATACATTTAGCTTACAAAATATTCATGATCATCAAATTGAATTTATGACTGAATTTGAAAAACAGCAAGGAATTGCATTTTTAATTATTTTTTATTCCAAAAAAGATGTTTTTTATTATTTAACACTTGAAAAATTAGTGGAATTTTGGAATAGAAAAAATTCTGGAGGAAGGAAGAGCTTTCGATTTGATGAATTAGATTCTACATATATTCTACCTAAAAAAAGTGGAATTTTTGTTCCTTATCTTGATGCGTTACAGATTGATTTGTCAAATAGGTAATTGACATTCTTGGCATTTTAGTGTATTATCACACTATCATGGTAAAGTGATAAAATATCAACAGGAAGGTAGTATTAAAAATGGAAAAGAAATTAGTACATACACCAGAAGGTGTACGCGATATTTACGGAAAAGAATATAAAAGAAAGCTTGTTATTGAAGAGCGTTTACATAGAAACTTAAAATTATTTGGATATGATGAAATTCAGACACCAACCTTTGAATTTTTTGATGTTTTTTCAAAAGAAATAGGCACTACACCTTCTAATGAACTTTATAAATTTTTTGATAAAGAGGGAAATACATTGGCATTACGTCCAGATTTCACACCTTCTATTGCAAGATGCGCAGCAAAATATTTTATGGAGGAAGAACTTCCAATTCGTTTTTCTTACGTTGGAAATACATTTACTAATACTTCTTATTTACAAGGAAAATTAAAAGAAACTACACAAATGGGAGCTGAATTGATAAATGATGACAGCATAGAAGCAGATGCTGAAATTATTGCAATGTTAATTGACTCTTTATTACTTACAGGATTAAAAGATTTTCAAGTAAGTATTGGTCAAGTCGATTATTTCCGTGGATTATGTCAGGAATTTTCTTTAAAAAAAGAAGAGGAAGATACTTTACGAAATTATATATCGAATAAGAATTTCTTTGCTGCAGAAGAATTCTTAAATACAACAACTTTAACGAAAGAAGAACGAAATGCATTTTTGTCAATGGGAGATTTATTTGGGAATATTGATGTTTTGCAAACTGCAAAAGCACATGTTAAAAATGAACAATCTGTAAATGCAATTGAAAAATTACTTGCATTATATGAAGCATTAAAAGTATATAATATGGAACAATATGTTTCTTTTGATTTGGGAATGCTTAGTAATTATAATTATTATACAGGCATGATTTTTAAAGTATATACCTATGGAGTAGGAGATGCAGTTGTTAAGGGTGGACGATATGATTCACTTCTTAGCTTTTTTGGAAAAAAATCGTGTGCAGTTGGATTTGTTATTGTTATTGATGATTTATTACAAGCATTAATGAGACAAAATATTAAAATTGAAATAAAAGAAAATAAATATATCGTTCTTTACGATAAGGCTCATTATGTGGAAGCTGTTACAAAAGCAAAGGAACTTCGAAGTCAAGGTGATTTAGTGGAATTGATTTTAAATCATAGTGCAATGAGAATAGAAGATATCAAAACCTTACAGCAAAAAGTTGCATCAGATCACTTTATTAGTCTTGTTACAGATTAGTTGAATTTTTGAAGAGAATGGGAGCGTATTATGTCAAATAATGGATATTTAACCTTTGCATTAGGGAAAGGAAGATTAGCGAAAGATACATTAGCATTATTAGAACGGATTGGAATTACATGTGAAGAAATAAAAGATAAATCAAGTAGAAAATTGATTTTTGTAAATGAAGAATTAAAACTTAAATTCTTTTTAGCCAAAGGACCTGATGTTCCAACGTATGTAGAATATGGCGCAGCAGATATTGGAGTGGTTGGAAAAGATACATTATTAGAAGAAAATCGAAGTGTATATGAAGTATTAGATTTAGGATTTGGTGCTTGTAGAATGTGTGTATGTGGACCGCCAAGTGCCAAAGAATTATTAAAACATCATGAATTTATAAGAGTATGTAGTAAATACCCAAATATTACAAAAGATTATTTTTATAATACAAAACATCAAACTGTTGATATAATTAAATTAAATGGTTCTGTTGAATTAGGACCAATGGTTTCTTTAGGAGATGTTATTGTAGATATTGTTGAAACTGGTTCTACACTTCGTGAAAATGGATTAGAAGTATTAGAAGAAATTTGTCCTCTCTCTGCGAGAATGATTGTAAATCAAGTAAGTATGCAAATGCAATCAGCGCGTATAAAATCACTAATTCAAGCATTAAAATATGAATTAGAAAAAGAGTAGAAAGGAAATTGATATGAGAATTTTAGAACTAAATGAAGAAGTAAAAGCATCTTTACTAGATGATTTGCTAAAAAGAAATCCAGCAAATTATGAAGAATATGAAATCATTGTAGATGAAATTATATTAAATGTTCGTAAAGAAAAAGATAAAGCACTTTTTTCTTACACGAAAAAATTTGACAAATGGGATATGAATACTTCAAATATAAAGGTAACGAAAGAAGAAATTGAAAAGGCATATGAAAGTATTAGTAGTGAATTTATTGAAGTAATGAAACATAGTGCAGAAAATATTTTTTCATTTCATAAAAAACAATTACACAATAGTTGGTTTGATTTAGACGAATCGGGTATTATTTTAGGTCAAAAAATAACACCAATAGAAAGAGCAGGTGTTTATGTTCCTGGTGGGAAAGCAGCATACCCATCTAGTGTATTAATGAATGTTATTCCTGCGAAAGTTGCAGGTGTTTCTGAAATTATAATGACAACTCCGGCAAATGAAGATGGCATTGTAAATCCTGGAACATTAGTTGCTGCAGATATTGCAGGTGTTAATACGATTTATAAAGTAGGTGGTGCACAAGCAATTGCAGCTCTTGCTTTTGGAACACCATCGATCCCTAAAGTTGATAAAATTACAGGTCCTGGAAATATTTTTGTTGCACTTGCAAAAAAAGCATGTTTTGGTCATGTAAGTATTGATTCTATTGCAGGTCCAAGTGAAATTTTAATTCTTGCAGATGAAAGTGCTAATCCGAAATATATTGCGGCTGATTTATTGTCTCAAGCAGAACATGATGAACTTGCAAGTTGTATTTTGATTACAACATCAAATGAACTTGCAAAACAAGTAGCATATGAAATTGATTTGTTTTTAAAGAAATTATCACGAAAAGAAATCATGGAAAAATCTATTGAAAAATATGGATATATTTTAGTTGCAAACTCTTTAGAAGATGGTATTTTAGTTGCAAATGAAATTGCAACAGAACATCTTGAAATTTTAACAAAAGATCCATTTAGTGTGTTACCTAAAATCAAAAATGCAGGTGCAATCTTCCTTGGCGAATACTCTTGTGAACCTTTAGGAGATTATTTCGCAGGTCCAAATCATGTATTGCCAACAAATGGTACAGCGAAATTTTTCTCGCCCTTAAACGTGGATGATTTCATGAAAAAATCAAGTATTATTTCTTATTCCAAAGAAGCACTATCTCGTGTACATAATGAAATTGAATTATTTGCAAGAGAAGAAGGATTAACGGCACATGAAAATTCAATTAAAGTTCGATTTGAATAAGTGTATTTTCAATAAGAAAGGATAAATCAAATGAAAGAGCGTATTACAACGATTACAAGAAAAACAAAAGAGACAGATATAAGAGTTACTTTTTCGATTGATGGAACGGGAAAATCCACTGTATCCACTGGAATAGGATTTTTTGATCATATGTTAGAGGGATTTCTAAAACATGGATTCTTTGATGGAGAACTTCATGTAAAAGGAGATCTTTTTGTAGATGGTCATCATACAGTGGAAGATCTAGGAATCGTAATTGGAACAGCGATTAAAGATGCATTAGGGACAAAAGAGGGAATCAAACGATATGGAAGTAAAACAATTCCAATGGATGATGTTTTAATGCTTTGCTCAATTGATTTATGTGGACGTCCTTATCTTAATTTTGATTGTGATTTTAAACAACCACAAATTGGTGGAATGGATACTGAATTATTTCGTGAATTTTTTTATGCCATTTCTTATTCAGCAGGTATGAACTTACATATTGTAAAAATGTCGGGAGATAATACACATCATCAAGTAGAAGCAATGTTTAAAGCATTTGGAAGAGCTTTAGATGAAGCTACAAGTATGGATGCAAGAATCAAAGGAACACTAAGCACAAAAGGAGTATTAGCATGAGAAATCAAAGAAAAATTGCCTGTATTTATTTATATAAAAAATCAGTTGTAAAAAATAGAGATGATTTAACAATACTTGAATCAAATCCAATTACATATGCCAAAACAATTTGTGATAAAAATATAGAGTACTTAGTTATTTTTGATCTTTCATCTCACAATGATCAGGAACACGAAGAAGCACTTGATGTAATTAAAGCAATTTGTAATACGGTATCTGTTCCAGTAATTTGTGGTGGGAATATACATAAAATGGAAGATGTAAAAAAAATCCTTTACACAGGATGTGATCGTGCTATCTTAAATTTTATGTGTGAAGATAATGTAGAGTTAGCGGAAGAAGTATTTTTGAAATTTGGAAAAGAGAAATTACTTGCATTTTCAAAAAATAAAGAATATGTATCAGATTATACTTCGGGACTTCTTACAATAGAACAAGGGGAAGTTGTGTTTCTTGAAGACCCACTTTCACTTAATGCAAATTTAAAATGGAAAGAATTAAAAGTAAATAGTGATGGATTAATACCTGTTATTGTACAAGATTATAAAACAAATGAAGTATTGATGTTAGCATATATGAATGAAACAGCATACAATACGACAATTGAACTTGGAAAAATGACTTATTTTAGTAGAAGTCGAAATGAATTATGGATTAAAGGTGATACAAGTGGTCATTATCAATATGTAAAATCTCTTACAGCAGATTGTGATTCAGATACTCTACTTGCAAAAGTCAAGCAAGTTGGTGTTGCATGCCATACTGGAAAAATGAGCTGCTTTTTTCAAGATATTGTAAAAAATAATCAAATTCATTTATCAAAAGAAGCTGTTTTGGATCAAGTTTTTTCAGTAATTGAAGATCGAAAAGTAAATCCAAAAGAAGGTTCTTATACAAATTATTTATTTGATAAGGGAACCGATAAAATCTTAAAAAAACTTGGAGAAGAGGCAACTGAAATTATTATTGCTGCTAAAAATCCAAACCCAAATGAAATAAAGTATGAAATTGCTGATTTTTTATATCATATGATGGTTTTAATGGCTGATAAAAATGTTACATGGGATGAAATTTCTGAAGAATTATCAAAAAGATAAGAAATTAATTGAGAATTTTTGAAAATTCATATATACTATATGTAACAAAATTAAAAACAAGAAAGGTTGTGATGAATATGAAGACAGTAATTACGATTGGTCGACAATTTGGATCCGCAGGAAGAGAAATTGGAATGCGTATAGCAGAACACTTTAATATTAAATGTTACGATAAGGAATTATTATCAAGAGCGGCAAAGGAGAGTGGATTTTGTGAAGAAATGATACAAAGCCATGATGAGCGTCCAACAAATTCATTTTTGTATAATTTAGTTATGGATACTTATTCTTTTGGTTATAATACATCTTCTTTTATCGATATGCCTATTAGTCATAAAGTATTCTTAGCACAATTTGATACGATTAAAAAACTTGCGGCCGAAGAATCTTGTGTAATTGTTGGAAGATGTGCAGATTATGCATTAGAAGGTATGGAAGATATCGTTAATATTTTTATATTTGCAGATTATGAAGATAAAGTAAAACGTATCATGGAACGTTATAATGTATCAGATGTGAAAGCTAAAGATATGATGACCAAAAAGGATAAACAACGTCAAAGTTATTACAACTATTATTCATCAAAAAAATGGGGACGTGCTGATAATTATGATATTTGTATTAACAGCTCGTTATTAGGGATTGATGGAACTGTTGAATTATTAATTGAAACAATAAATAAAATGAATAAATAAAAATCTAATTTTTGAATATGAATAAACCCCTCGGATTTCCATGTACTATATGGAGAGTTGGAGGGGTTTTTATATTTATAGTATATTTCATATAAATCTAACTATTCGCAAAATGACTCTTTAACGAATAGTTGTTAATTTGTTTTATCATTTTTATCAGTATTTTCAAAATTCTGTTCTAAATTAGATTCAAAACCCGTATCAGAATTTGAATAAATACTTTCCTTAATTTTATTTATTATTCGACTATCTTCTGGTATTTCTTTATAAAAATTATTGTTTGATCTTGTACCATTATTATTTATAAAATGATTTGTATCTGTAATTTCATCCATATCCATATAAGAAGCTGTATCATCAGGAAGTCCTTTTTTATAAAGATTTTTTCTAACCCTGCGACTAAATAATGCATAAATAACTGCGAATAATGGAACTCCAATAATCATACCTAAAATACCAAATATTCCACCAAAAATGGTGATTGAGAAAATAACCCAAAAACCAGATAAGCCGGTTGAATCACCTAATATTTTAGGACCTAGAATATTTCCATCAAATTGTTGTAAAATTAAAATAAAAATAATAAAGTAAAAACATTGAATTGGGTCAATCAATAATATAAGTAAACTACATGGAATGGCACCTAAATATGGTCCGAAGAAAGGTACAATATTTGTTACACCAATAATGACACTTACTAAAATTGGATATGGTGTGCCAATAAAACTTGTACATACAAAACAAATTATACCAATAATTAAAGAATCTAATAATTTACCATTAATAAACCCACCAAAAGTCTTATTTGTAAATTGTACATCTAAAATAAGTTGATTTGCAGCTTCGCGATCTAAGAAGGAATAAGCTATTTTTTTCGCTTGTGCAATAAATTTTTCTTTACTAATTAATACATATACAGATATTATTAGTCCAATAATTAAATTCCAAATCGTTTTTAAAAAACTAAGTACACTTAAGGATAATGTTAAAATAATATTATTCACTCCTGGTAAAAGTGTTCCATTTACCCAAGCCATAAATTCTTGTGAATATTGAGGAATGGCATTTGAAACAAGGTCTGCTAATTCAGGATATTGCTCAACTAACTTATTTAATACATTATTTAAATTTGTTACATAAGTAGGAAGTAAATTGACGATACTTTCAATACTTAAATATAACTGTGGCAATACAATCATAAAAAAACCAAAAATAAAGTATCCTACTAATAAAAATGTCATGGCAATAGATAAGGCTCTGATCCTATTTTTTGTTTTAGGAGACTCTTCTGTTTTTATCTTCTTTTTAAAAATTGTTTTAATTTTACATTCAAAATAATTTACAATAGGAGAAAGTAAATATGCAATTACTAAACCATTTGTAATTGGTATCGAAATAGAAATAATCTTGCTAATGGAAGATTTAAAATGCGCACCATTAAATATCGTATATATAAAAAATATACTTGTTAATATAACAAGCAATGCGGTAATTCCCCAATGTAAATATTTCTTGTCCCATTTGAATTTCATAATTGCATTATACCTCTTTTCAGTTTCTATTTTATTTGAATTAATTCTCATTTTGCTTTATTATTAGTAGTATACCATGTTTTAAATAATGGGTGAAACAATTTTTTTGATTTTATAAAATCTTAATATGCTATTTAAGGAGTAATTATTTATGGAGAAACGAGTTAACTATCACGATCAATTACAAAAAGACAATATAAAGAAGTTAAGAGAAATTATTTCTACTCTTCCACCTTTTTGTTCCCAATATTTTCGTGGAATGGATAATTCCATCGCGTCTAGAACAAAACTAGCATATGCATATGATTTACGTTTATTTTTTCAATTCTTAGTATCACATGTAGAATTATTTAAAAATCATACTATATGTAATCTTTCACTTGAATGTCTTGACCAAATTACACGCGAAGATATTGAAGAATATCTTTTATATCTTTCTTTATATGATAAACATTATGAAGATAAAAATGAAAATGAGTTATCAAGAGAAATTACAAATGAAGAACGTGGAAAGAGTAGAAAATTATCTTCTCTTAGAAGTTTTTACAATTTTTATTTTAAAAATGAATTAATTAAAACAAATGCGCCCTCTCTTGTCCCAGTACCAAAACAACATGATAAAGAAATTGTACGTCTTGATCCAAATGAAGTTGCCACTCTTTTAGATCAAGTTGAGGATGGCAGTAAATTAACGAAAAAACAATTAGAATATCACAAGAAAACAAAAGTGCGTGATGTTACAATTTTAACGTTATTATTAGGAACAGGAATCCGAGTTTCTGAATGTGTTGGACTTGATATACAAGATGTAGATTTAGATAACTTAGGAATAAAAGTTCGAAGAAAAGGTGGATATGAAGATGTTGTCTATTTTGGAGATGAGGTTGAAGTAGCCTTAATTGAATATCTTGAAAAACGAAAACATCAAATTCCTTCAACTGGTCATGAAAATGCACTGTTTTTATCGCTTCAAAATAGAAGAATTACTACACGAAGTGTAGAAAATTTAGTTAAAAAATATGCGAGTCTAGTTACTTCTTTAAAAAAAATCACACCACACAAATTAAGAAGTACATTTGGTACTACATTATATCAAGAAACAGGGGATATTTATCTTGTTGCAGATGTTTTAGGTCATAAAGATGTAAATACTACACGTAAACATTATGCTGCAATGAAAGATGAAAATAAGAGAAAAGCTGCAAAAACAATAAAATTAAGAGAACCATAAAACAAAACTTGTTCTATCCTTCTCTTAATTTTATATTATTTTAGTTCAGTAGAATGATATGGTACAATTAATCTTCTTCCTGCCTCTATTTTATAATTTTCATCTAAACTATTAATATGTGAAACTTCCTTAATGTAGGAAGTGGTTGTTCCCTGGTATTCATCTTTTGATTCTATTGCATAGTCCCAAACAGTCATTCCATATTCAACTACAATACTTTTATAATATTTATATGTGATAGCGTTATCTGGTCCTTCACTAGCAAAAATATGTGTAGTTAAAAAACTAGAAGTAATTGTAATTATACATGCAATACAAATAGTCAATATAAGTTTTATTCTTCTTACTTTTCTTTTTCTGTAGTTTTTCATATCTTATTTCTCCTTATCATCAGAATGAACAAGTGTTCGTTTTTTTACATTCTATAACACGAACACTTGTTTGTCAATAAAAATCGAACAAATATTTGGAATATATGTTTGCTTTTTTTAGAAAATCATTTATAATGGTATTAAGAAATTAGAAAGGAGTTATTTTATGGCATATGGAAAGATAACAACAAAGCAAAGTGAAATATTGAATTATATAAAAGACGAAATTTTAAAAAGAGGATATCCACCTGCTGTTCGAGAAATTTGTGAAGCAGTTCATTTAAAATCAACCTCTTCTGTACATTCGCATTTAGAGACTTTAGAAAAAAATGGATATATACGTCGTGATCCGACTAAACCAAGAGCAATTGAAATTTGTGATGATAGTTTTCAGATGGTAAGAACTGAGACAACATCGCTTCCTGTATTAGGATGTGTGGCTGCTGGAATGCCAATATTGGCAGAAACAAACATAGAAACGTATTTTCCTGTACCTTCTGAATTAATACCTAATGGAGAGCCTTCTTTTATGTTGAAAGTGAAAGGCGATTCTATGATAAATGTAGGAATTTTTGATGGGGATCAAATTTTTGTACAATCTTGTTCTAGCGCACATAATGGGGAAATTATTGTTGCACTTGTTGAAGATTCTGCAACTGTTAAAACATTTTATAAAGAATCCGATTATATTCGCTTACAACCTGAAAATGATGATATGGAGCCAATTTTACTAAAGGATTGTGTTATTTTAGGGAAAGTATTTGGTGTATTTCGGTTGTTTAAATAAATATTAACAAAAAAATACACGACAAATTTGTCGTGTATTTTTAATTAGATGGACCGTATCAAAAAAATTAATTTATTATATAAAGTTACTTCCTAGTTCTAAAAACGGAAGGGGTTTTGCAAATAAATATCCTTGTGAATAATGAATTTCTGTTTTTTCAATGATATCTTGAATCTCCTGTGTTTCAACATATTCAGCAACAATTTTAGCATGAAATAATTGCCCCATATGTGTAATAACATCTAATAATTTACGGTTTGATTCTTTATATGGTAAATCTCGTATGATACCTCCATCTACCTTCAAAATATCAAATTTTATGTTAGAAATTTCATAGAGATTTGAATAACCAGAACCAAAATCATCAATAGCAATTCTAGCACCTAGTGATCTTACCTTATGAATAAACTCTTTTAAAGGTTCAAAATCTTGATAAGCCTCATCTTCTAATATTTCAAAAATAAAATTATTAGGATTTTTACAATTATGTAGTCTTTTATAAATCATTTGTTTTGTTTTTGTTGATTGAATATCAAAAACAGTAATATTGATACTAACGGATTCATTTCTATCTGAAAATAAAAGAAATACTTTATTTATCATTGTTCTACTTAATTTTGTATACATATGATATTTTTTTGCTATATCTATAAATTGTCCAGGCGCATAAATCGTACCATCAACATCTTGTATACGCATTAATGCTTCATAGTAGTCTATAATATGATCCATGTTACTGTATATCCCTTGGAAATATGGAATTACAGTATCATTTTCAAAGGAGCGATTCAAAACACCAATCATTTTAAATTCTTCATGTGACGATGTAATATCATTGTCTTGACAGATTAAAAAACTCTTTTGCGTGTTTTGATTTGCTGCTAAAGAATTTAATGCACTTTCAATAGGATTACTTTGATGTAAACACACTACAAAACGTGTGATAACAACTTCTTCATTTTTTGTATGTATTAAATGATTTTCATCATGTACATTTTTACAAATACGCATAAAATGAGATTCACTCATACTTTCATCTACTGCAACAAAAAAAATAGATTCATTAAATACATATAATTGCATAATAGAAGATTCCGTTTTTTGTATATTACTTAATAAAGATTGTCCATTTTTTAAAATATTTCGAATGATTTCTAAATAAGCATTATGGCCTAAATGTGTAATAAGTAATTCTGAATTTTCTGTTTTCATAATACAAATCTTATCAAAATTTTTAGTTTTTAAATCTTCTTTAAATTTGAGATAATTTGGCAAACCAGTATTAAAATCAATATATATTTGTTCATTTTGAAATTGATGTTGAGATAACAGTGTTTGCATTAATTTTTCATTTTGTTTAGAGCTTGTTTTTTGTTGACTTTTTAATACTACATTCAGTAATTTTGTAGTATCATCTCCTATTGAAGTCAATTCATTAAAAGCCTGAATATCTGGACGTATATATGTTTCGTTTTCTGCAATCCCCACTAATGTACAAGAACCATTTAAAAATTCATTGCGTCCATTTATGTAAGAAATTTCACCCATCATAAATGCACCACAAAGATCGATATTTTTATAATGACTTATTTCCCAATCAGAACAACTTTTTAAATATTGAGCCCGAAATATACAGGAATAACAAAAAAGTTCTTCCGTTGGATGGCTGATAATTTCATTATATAAACGAAAACTTTCTTGTATACATTCCGTCGGATTAACATATCCTATGCGAAACTCTGTGCCTACAGGAAGACAATTATAATGCTGACTAACACGACCACTCTTATCATCAATAGATAAAAAACGACTAGCATTTTGATAACCTTCTAACATCATTGGAAAATGAACTAATATTTCATTTGCTGTTTGTTTATTTTTATCTGAATATGTTTTTAGTTGCTCTAATCCTAATTGATCAAATAACCACTGGTGTATATCTTGACCATTTACCTCTAACCAATAGTTATCTTTAATATTGGTTAGTTTTTGTATCCCACTAATTGGTTCATGAGAGGTATTTACTCCTGTATAAAAGGAAATATCATTTCCACATAATGCACATATAAGTATTCCTTTTTCAATTACTCCATTAGGTGTAAAAACAAAGCCTAAAATATTCTTGTTCAAAATATCTCCAGCAACTCCACCAACCATTGGTATATTTGTATCACATTTGTTAAATGCTTCTACAAAATTATGGACATCATAATATTGTTCACTGCAAATAACATGCATTAAACTAACTGCTTCATTAGAAAAAGCTTCGGCTATTTCTAATGCAATTTCATTTGCATTTTTTTCTTTCCAAGTAAAACTTTTTTGGATAATATTTGTTTTTTCAAATCTGCGAAAAATAAGTAAGGTTCCAGTAGAATGTTGCTCTCCTTTATAAATGAGTTTACTTGCACTAAACCCCATAATAGTGGAATCATAGAACTCACTTTGTAAAGAACATGCTAGCTCTACAGCTTCATTTGGAAGCTTACTTGCAGTTATTATTTGAATAAAATAAGGGATTTCACGCTGAAGCTTATTTTGATCAATGAGATGGGTAAGTGTTTCTTTCCCTTGATATAAAATATGAATACTTTTCATTGTTCTCTTTTCCTCCAATTATCCCGTTAATTATATACATATATATATCTATTTATTATATCAAAGATGAATATTAAATTACAAGTAAAAATAGTAAAATAAAAACAGTTGTATTTTTATAAATTCAACTGTTTTATTAATAAATTGTAGTATATATTTTAATTTTAAGGTTTGTGCTTTGTTAAACTATAGTTCTTCAATTAATGGTTGATATTTTGAAATGGAAATTGTTAAATTTCCATTTCTACATCTAATTTGATCTAAAAATTGTTTTTCGCTCTTATTTTTTTTAAATTCAATTTTATAAGATAATTCAAACATGCTTCCTAAATTTGTTGTTTTTACTTTATCAATTTCATAAGAAACACAATAAGTTTCAAAGATATCATCAAAAATATTTTCATAATTCAAATCTTCAGGTATTAAAACTTTTAATGATTTATCCATTACTTTACTTGTGCCAAAATCAAATTTATGTAAAAGAACAAAAGGTATTGCAATAATAAATGTTGAAATAATCGCATACCCAATATAGCCCATACCAGTTGCAAGCCCAATTGCCATAGCAAAAAATACGGCACATATTTCTTTACTACTTCCAGGTACAGAACGAAAACGTACTAAACTAAATGCTCCAACAATTGCAACTCCAGTTCCAAGATTTCCATTTACTAACATAATGACCATTTGAACCAAAATTGGTAATATTACAAGTGAGATCACAAAATTTTTTGTATAATATTTTGAGCTTAATATATAAGAAAAAGAAATAATTCCACCTAATACTAAAGATGTAATACAACAGAATAATATTTCAGCTAAATGAAAAGAAGCTGAAACGTTTGTGCTTTGCAGGATAATACTATCTAACATACCAATCTCTCCTTTTTAACTAATTTTTTTGAGCTATATTTTCTTGGATTTGTCATATAGTCAATATAAATTTTTCCGTATTTTGAAAAAGAGGTTGGATAAATATTATAAAGAGATAAAATATCAATCAACCATGTTGGATATGCTCCTAAACATTTGATTTCCATTAAACATTCTCCATTACTCAATAACATTTCACAATCATCTAAATGATCAAAGTTTAAGTTTTGAAATGTACTTCTAATATTTTGATCAAATGTTATACGCAATGCCTCATCAAATTTATTATAATAGGCTAATCGATCATATCCAATATATACCTTGAATTTTGCATTATAATGATTTAAAAAATATTGAATCTCATTTATAATCTGATGTTCTATATCAGGTTTTACTCCATGTTCAACAAAGTTAAAGGATTCTTCTAAAGAAAGATTTATTCTTCTTTTAAATACAACACCTCTAAATTTCTTTTTTAATTCTAAAAAAACTTTTGAGTTTTCACGATCATTTTCATACATTCGTAATCTTAATTTTTCTTTGTAAATTGGTTTTTCGAGAGATTTAGAAATTAACTCATATTGATTTGTATCACAATATAAATTGTGAATAGTATGAAGTCCAAATTCATCTAATATCATATAATATTCAATTTCTTCTTTTATTCGATTAAATTGTTCTTTCGTTAATAAATATTTTTTTTCGACTCGTTCAAAAATATTGTTTGCCATAATTTATACCTACACCTTTCATATTTATGTATTAAGAATAACAAATAAATATGTATAATTTGTGTAAAGTACTTGTTAAAAATATGGTTTTTAATTATAATTCGTTAAGGTCAATTGCTTTTCCATCTCTCCATATACGTTCTAGGTCATAAAATAATCTATTTTCTTTGTCAAATACATGAACAATTATATCTTTAAAATCCATAAGAATCCAATTTGCATTCTCATAACCTTCAATATGTTTACATAAATAACCAGATGATGTTAATTTTTTTTCTACATCATCTACCATAGCTTGGATTTGATTTCTATTACTTCCGCTTGCAATAATAAAATAATCAGCAAGTACAGATACTTCACTAATATCTATTACTTGAATATCTTCTGCCTTTTTATCTTCAAGTGCATTTAAAACGATTTTTGCCATTTCTTTTGATTGATTCATATAAGTATTAAACTCCTTCTTTCTTATCTCGTAATTGTTTGTAAAATTCATAGGTATTTTTTGTCATTGGATCAATATGATTTTGATATAAATTTAAATAAGATAATGTGTCTTCTAAAATAAGAAAAAGCGCTTCATCTAGATTATGAAATGCAAGAGCTCTTATTTCTGGTAAGTTTTGGGCATGTGTACGAGAAGGTTCAATATAATCTGCAACATATATGATTTTATCAAGCATTGTCATATTAGGACGCCCAGTTGTATGATTTAAAATTGCATCAATAATATGTTGCTCTTTTATGTGATATTTATGCATAGCAAGAAAGCTTCCAACTTTTGCATGAAGCAAAAACGGATTTTCTGTTTCTGCTTCATTGATTGGAATACCATGTTTTAAACATATATTTTTCTTTTTTTTGTCATCCATACATTTGGCACAATCATGTAATAAACCAGCAATTTTTGCATCTTGTATATTTTCACCATAACACATTGCTAAACAAGAAGCAGTATATGCAACACCCAATGTATGTTCATATCTTTTTTTATCTAATTCTTTTGATAGAATTTTTTGTATTTTTTTAGTCTCTGCTATTTTCATACTGTATCCTAGTTTAAAGAAATACAATTACATTTCTTTAAAAATGTTGTATCGTTTAATATATTCATCGGTTACATGACGAACCATATAACGAATGCTCTTGCCTTCTTTTACTCTT
>JBOFWM010000041.1:0-97254 GCA_051653625.1 Lachnospiraceae bacterium | reverse complement strand
ATGCCGAATTAAATATAGAACCGAACTAGTATTCGAGAAATTCTCATTTTCTTGTATGCTCTATTAAGTGCACCCTTTTTTTATGAAAGCATATCAAAATCTTTTTCATTTAACCCTTGACATATCACCAGAATGCTTTGTTTTTATTTTCATATGCATATAGTAGCAAAGAAATGCATGAAATGATATAGTATACTTACTATTTTAAGGGTTAAAAAGTAAGTAAAATATGGTATATAGAACATATAGGGAGGGATATAATGAAAAAAGGTATTTCTAAAACAGTTGGACAGCAAATCGTAAATACTGTAAAAGATGTATGTGGGCAAGATATTAATTTTATCAATAAAGAAGGATATATTTTTGCGAGTACGAATGAAAAACGAATCAATGAGTTTCATGAAATTGGAAAACAGTGTATTTTGCAAAGAACATCAATTGAGGTAGAAAATGATAATAGTTTTTTGGGAACGCAAAAAGGTGTAAATATACCATTCTTGTACAATGGGGATGTTATAGCGGCAATAGGTATTAGTGGTGTGCCAGATGAAGTGAGAAAATATGCATATCTTGCACAAAAGATAACGGCACTTATTTTAAGAGAAAATGAATTGGATGTGAAGAATAATAGTATTCGAGAACAAGTAAGTTATATTATTCGTTGTTTAATAGCAAATTTGCCAATAGATGAGACATTCTTAAATGATTTTTTGGAAAGAAATCAGATAGAAGAAGAGGGAAATTATTGTTCAATTGTTATTAAATTAGAGTCTAGATATAACCCATCGAATCTTTCGTTAGTGGAACATAATATATTTCAAACTTTTGATATAATAGGGAGTCGATTTTATTCATTTCAATATCCAGATGAATATATACTGCTTTTAGAAGCAGAAAATTTGAAGCAATGGATGTATATATTGAAAAAAATAGCAAACCAATATCATGGTCTTTTAAAAATTGGAATTGGAAGGAGTCATAAATTAAAAAATCAAAACCAATCTTACGAAGAAGCAAAAATTGCAATTTCAAGTACTAGTTTGACAAAAAATATTATTGGTTTTGATGAATTAGATTTAGAAATTTTGTATGGAGAAATTCCAAGAGAAATAAAAAAACAATTTTTAGCAAAGACATTAGAGTATTTAGATGAAGAAGAACAAAAATTGCTTCAAATATATTTTTCTTATGATAAATCTCTAAAAAAAACTTGTGATCAATTATATCTTCATAAAAATACATTGCAATATAAATTAGATGGTATATGGCATAAGTGCGGGTATAATCCAAGGCAGTTTCGTGATGCAGTAGTGCTATATACTGCATTAAATTTAGTAAAATAGCGAACCATATATTGGCAAAAAGATATTGACACTATGAAAAAGTAATAGTATAGTAATAAAACATACTAATCATAGTAATTTGATGGGAATAGAATGTATGAGAAAAGAGGGATAAAGTGGAGAATCAATTTGCGACAAAATGTATATATGGAAACAAACGGTTATATAGAGAGGATAACACAGGAGCAATATCCTTTCCAATTTACCAAACATCAACTTTTGCACATCCAGAAGTAGGACAAAGCACAGGATATGATTATAGTAGATTACAAAATCCAACTCGAAATCAAGTAGAACAAGTGGTAGCATCATTAGAAGATGGAGTGGATGCATTGGCTTTTTCATCCGGAATGGCAGCAATTACAACATTAATGGAATTATTTCAACCAGGTGATCACATAATTACAGATTCAGATTTATATGGTGGAAGTATTCGCTTATTTGATCATGTTAACAAGAAGAATGGAATTTCATTTAGCCATATCGATTGTACTACTGAGAAAATTGAAGATTATATAAAAGAAAATACAAAGGCAATTTACATAGAAACACCAACAAATCCAATGATGAATGTAATTGATATTAAACTTATTTCAGATATTGCGAAAAAGCATAATATGTTGGTGATTGTTGATAATACTTTTTTAACACCTTATTTTCAAAAACCGTTTTTGTTAGGTGCAGATATTATTGTTCACAGTGGTACAAAGTTTTTGGGTGGACATAATGATACCATTGCAGGTTTTTTAGTTACAAATTCAGAGGAGCTATCAAAAAAACTTCGTTTTCTAATTAAAACAGTAGGTTCAGGACTTGCACCGCTTGATAGTTGGCTTATATTAAGAGGGATTAAGACATTACCAATAAGAATGGAAAAATCTCAAGAAAGTGCAAAAAAATTAGTGGAATTTTTATTAAAAGAAGAGCAAGTAAAGAATGTATATTATCCAGGAATAGAAGGAACAAAGTCATGTGAAATTTGTAAAAGACAAGCAAGTGGATATGGAAGTATGATTACTTTTGAGGTTGCAAAAAAGGAAATTGCATTACAAATCTTAAAAGAAATCAAATTAATTCCATTTGCGGAAAGTTTAGGTGGAACAGAAACACTTTTAACATATCCATTGACTCAAACTCATGCAGATGTTCCAGAAGATATAAGGCTCAAAAATGGAATTACAGATTGTGTTCTTCGTTTATCAGTTGGACTAGAAGATCCTATAGATTTGATTCGAGACTTAAAGCAGGCCATTGATTCTTATAAAGGAGAGACTGTATGAAAGAACAAAAGATAGACTTTGATGAAATTATATGTAGAGAACATACAAATTGTTTGAAATATGATTTTAAGGTTGAACGAGGAAGACCTGAAGATGTATTATCACTTTGGGTGGCAGATATGGATTTTAAAACATCACAAGACATCATTAAAGATATAAAAAAAAGAGTAGAACATGGAATATTTGGATATTCTGATAATAAAGAAGATTATATTTATGCTATTTCAAGATGGATGAAGAAGCGACATGGATGGGAAATCAAAAAGGAGTGGCTTGTAAAAACACCTGGTATTGTTTTTGCATTAGCGATGGCAGTAAAGGCATATACAAAAGAAGGGGATTATGTATTAATTCAACAACCAGTATATTATCCATTTTCAGAAGTTATTAAGGATAATAATAGACAAGTTGAAAGTAATGATTTGATATTAAATGAAGATGGAAAATACGATATTGACTTTGAGGATTTTGAAAGAAAAATTGTTGATAAAAATATTAAATTATTTATACTTTGTAGTCCTCATAATCCAGTTGGGAGAGTTTGGTCAAAAGATGAATTAAGCCAGTTGGGAGATATTTGTGTAAAACATGGAGTAAAAGTTGTTTCAGATGAAATTCACCAAGATTTTGTATTTGGAAAGAATAGACATATTGTATTTGCAAGTTTAAAAGAATCATTTGAAGATATTACTATAACTTGCACATCACCAGGAAAAACATTTAATTTAGCAGGGTTACAAGTATCTAATATTTTTATAGCAAACGCGATGTTACGAGCTGCATTTGAAAAAGAAGTAAGAGCAGCAGGTTATAGTCAAATTAATACACTTGGGCTTGTTGCTTGCGAATCAGCATATCGTTCTGGAGAAGAATGGTATGAATCGTTGATGGAATATTTAGAAGAAAATATTCGTTTTTTAGAATCTTATATTGCAAAAGAATTACCAGAATTAAAAGTAATTGAGACGCAAGGAACTTATCTTGTTTGGATTGATTTTAGAGGACTTTTACTCGAGGAAGAAGAGTTAGAAGATTTAATACTAAAAAAAGCAAAATTATGGTTAGATAGTGGATCTGTATTTGGAACATCTGGCAAAGGATTTCAACGTATAAATATAGCATGTCCAAGAAGTGTATTAAAACAATCTTTAGAACAGTTAAAAAGTGCAATTCAAGAATTATAAATTTGGAAGTTGATTAGTGAATATCACTAAAAAAACTTTTGAAATATTGTTAAAATAGTCAAAAATACACATTTTCCTTTACCGAATGAAGTGACTTTGTTATTATGAAATAGATATAGTTTTCTAATTTGAAGGAGGAAGTAGAATGAATTTAAGAACGCCAAACCGTAATGATGCAACAGGTACTGCAAATCGCTCAAGAAGTGTTGTTCCATGTAGTGGACTTTGTTCGAGATGTATTGATGGATGTAAAGGAAATTGTGAAGTATTTAAAGCGACATTTAGGGGAAGAGAATTGATTTATCCGGGACCATTTGGAGATGTAACAGCAGGAGCAGATAAAGATTATCCAATCGATTACTCACATCTTAATATTCAAGGGTATGCAATTGGTGCAAATGGCTTACCAGAAGGTGTAGAAGCAAATCCTGATAATGCAAGATTTCCGGTTGTAAATACAGAGACTTCATACGGATGGGATAAAAAAGTGAAAATGGATGTTCCGATTTTTACGGGAGCATTAGGTTCTACTGAAATAGCAAGAAAAAATTGGGAGCATTTTGCGATAGGAGCAGCAATTTCTGGAGTTACTATTGTTTGCGGAGAAAATGTATGTGGAATTGACCCATTATTAGAATTAAATAAAGATAAAAAAGTAATAAAAGCGCCAGATATGGATCGAAGAATTGAAGCCTATAAAAAGTATCATAGAGGATCAGGGGAAATTCTTATCCAAATGAATGTAGAAGACACAAAGTTGGGTGTTGCAGAATATATTATTGATAAACACAATATTGAAACGATTGAGCTCAAATGGGGACAAGGTGCAAAATGTATTGGTGGTGAAATTAAAGTAAAAGACTTAGACAGAGCCATTGAATTGCAAAAACGTGGATATATCGTTACACCAGATCCAGAAGATCCAATCAATCAAGCAGCATTTAAAAGTGGAGCCATTAAAGAATTTGAACGTCATAGTCGTTTAGGATTTGTAACGGAAGAAGGATTTATGGAAGAAGTTGCTAGATTAAGAAAATTAGGATATAAACGTATAACCTTAAAAACAGGTGCGTATAGTCTAAGAGAATTGGCCATGGCTATTAAATATTCTTCGAAAGCAAAAATTGATTTACTAACAATTGATGGGGCACCAGGTGGTACTGGTATGAGTCCATGGGGAATGATGGAAGAATGGGGTGTGCCTTCCATTTATCTTCATAGCGCAGCTTACGAATTTGCATCAATTTTAGCAGCAAAAGGAGAAAGAGTTCCAGATCTAGCATTTGCTGGTGGTTTCTCATCAGAAGATGGTGTGTTTAAGGCATTAGCTCTTGGAGCACCTTATACAAAAGCGGTATGTATGGGACGTGCATTAATGATTCCAGGAATGGTTGGTAAAAATATTGATCAATGGATGAAAGATGGAAAACTTCCGAATACTGTTTCAGAATTTGGTCACACAAAAGAAGAGATTTTTGTAAATTATGAAAAAGTCAAATCAATTGTAGGGGCAAATGAAATAGAAAATATTCCATTAGGTGCAATTGGTATTTATAGTTACTCTGACAAAATAAAAGTTGGATTACAACAAATTATGGCAGGTGCTAGATGCTTTAATTTAGAAACCATCACAAGAAGAGAATTAATGTCTCTCACACAAGAGTGTGCAGATGTTACAAAGATTCCTTATTTAATGGATTGTTATCGAGAAGAAGCATTATCTATTTTGAATTCATAAAAGGAAAAGGTATGGGATTTGTCCCATACCTTTTCTGATTTATTTAAGAATACCTGTTTCGATATCTGATAACATGATATCAAGTCCTGTAATACCACCACCAACTAAATACCAAGCAGTAGGTGTTAAATATACAATATTTCCGTTGATATAAGCTTGTGTTTGAGCAACAATTTCATTATTCATTACTTCTTCAGCAAGAGAAGCACCTTCAGCACCGATTGCTGAATCTCTGTCTAAAATAAAAATATAATCTGGATTAAGAGAAAGTAAAAGTTCAAAAGAAGATTCATTTCCATGAGTAGAGTCTACATCTGCTGCAAGATTTTCAAATCCAATTTCATTTGAGATAATAGCAGTACGACTTTCATTTCCCATAGTATTTAAGCTTGCACTTGTAACAAGCCCCATTACTGTAGTTTGACCACTAGCAACTTTGGCAAGTGCAGCAACACGTTCTTTATAAGAAGCTATATAAGTGTCAACCGTGTCTTCAAGTCCGAAAATAGTAGCACAAGTTGTAATATTGTTTATAATACTTTGGAACATACCAATTTCATAATCTGTAGAAAAGTATACTACTGGCGCGATTTCAGACAATGCATCATATTGTGAAGCTAAACGTCCACCGATAAAAATAATATCAGGTTGTGATTCCATCAATGCTTCCATATCTACTTCTTTTAATGTTCCAATATTGATAATATCATCATTTGAATTGTAATCAGAAAGATAAGAAATTTCAGTTGATTTTGGCATTCCTACGATACGATCTCCTAAAGAAAGGTTGTCAAGTGTATCAAGTGCAGACATTTCTAAAATAGCAACTCTTTTTGGATTATAAGGGACTACAAGTTCAACACTTTCTCCATCTGCATTTAAAGAGGTAATAGTGATTTCTGATGGAGTTTCTACTTCACTAGTTGCTTCGGTTTCTTGTGTTGAATCAGCAGCTGTTGTAGAAGCTGGTTCGTTAGTTGGGGCACTTGATGTAGAAGCTGTTTGCCCGCAGCCTATTAGAGCTACACTAAGTGCAACTGTGATGATTGATGCAATAAATTTGTTTTTCATTATAAAAAATCCTTTCTGTTATGTGAGAGTAAAACTCTCAGTATTTTGTAATGTATAAAATAAAAATGAAAAAACATTCATTTTATTTCCTTAATAATAAATAGATAATGGTTTGCCGTTTATTCGTTGGATTTGAAAATCTACATTATATATAGCAGCAAGATTTTCACGTGTAATTACTTCATCCACTGTTCCATAGTATGCGATAGAACCATTTGACAAAGCACAAATATAATCTGAATAAAATGCGGCAAGATTAATTTCGTGTAGAACCATAATTACAGTTTTTCCTAGTTCATCACATAATCTTCTAGCAATTTTCATTGTGTTTGTGGCGTGATAAATATCTAAATTATTGGTTGGTTCATCAAGTAAAATATATTCAGTATCTTGAGCAATAACCATAGCAATAAAGGCACGCTGTCTTTGTCCACCTGATAATTCATCCATAAATGAATTTGAGAATTCTTCTAATTCCATATACGAGATTGCTTTGTCAATCATATCAAGATCAACTTGTGTCATATGATTTCCGGAATGTGGAAATCGCCCAAAAGATACTAATTCACGTACAGTCAATTTCATTTGAATATGATTACTTTGTGTAAGAATCGCTAATTTTTTTGATAAGTCCTTACTTTTCATAGTAGAAATTTCAGTTCCATCAAGTGAAATATCACCATTATCTCTTGCAATAAGTCTAGAAATCATGCCCATAACTGTTGATTTTCCAGCTCCATTTGGCCCAATTAAAGAAGTAACAGCTCCTTTATTAATTTCAAAAGAAATAGAATTAACGATTGGTTTGTTGTCATAAGATTTTTCTAAATTTTTAATTTCCATAATGTTTCCTTTCGTGTATATGAGTTGATTAACGTTTCCCTGGGGCAGTAAGTAGTAAATATAAAAAATATAAACCACCAAATACTAAAATAAATACTGAAACAGGAATACTATAACTAAAATATTGTTCTACTATCGTTTGACCGCCGATTAAAACAATCATTCCAATTAAAGCAGAACCAAAAATCAAATAAGAATGTTTATATGTTTTAAATAATTGCCTAGATAAGTTAGCAATTATTAAACCTAAAAATGAAATGGGTCCAACTAGTGCAGTAGCAATTCCAATAAATAGTGTTACACCAAGAAGCAACCTTCTAATAGTAGCATCATAATCTACACCAAGATTAATGGAATGTGATTTTCCTAATGTAATGACATTTAATAAAGCAAGGTCTTTTCTTAGAAAAAAAATAACAAGGAGTACTAAGAAAAAAGAGAAAGCAATTAAATTTATATTGATATTTGTAAAACTCGCGACTAAAGAAGTGAGCAAAGTATCATATTCATTTGGATCCATTACTCGAATCAATGTACTTTGTAAACTTCCAAATAATGTAGAAAGTATAGTACCGATTAATAAAACGTAGAGAACGTTATACTTTGTTTTATGAAATAAATAACTGTATATAATAGTCGAAATTGTACCCATGAGTACTAAGTCGATGACAAAAGCAATATTTGAATCACGAACTAATATATGGGTAGAGCCTAGAAAAAAAACTAATGCTGTATGAATTAATGTATAAAGCGAGTTCATCCCAAGAAGACAAGGTGTTACAATTTGATTTTGAATAATTGTTTGAAATACAAGTGATGCAGAACCAATACAAAATGCAGTAAGTAACATTGCAAATAATTTTGGAATTCGTTGTTTCATTGCAAAATCAAAATAGTTAAAATTAATATTGATAAAACAATATGTTATACTTATAACAAGAGTTAAAAGAATAAGTAATACTGTTTTATGTTGAAGAGATTTGTTTTTTTCCATGATTTTTAAACACTCCTAATCGAATTAATAATAGAATAATAAAAATAATACTTCCAAGAATACCAACTATTAATTCAATTGGTAATTCATAAGGTGTAATAACTAGGCGACCAATCATATCACAAGCAAGTACAAAGATTGCTCCAAATAAACCAGTATCGATTAAAGTGGAACGCATGTTATCACCTTTAAACATAGAAACTAAATTTGGAACAATTAATCCAATGTATGAAATACTTCCAACAATAACCACAATACTTGCTGTTAACATAGCTGCTATAGTAAGACCGAAAAACAATAATAAATTGTAATTAATACCTAAATTTTTTGAAAAGTCTCTTCCAAGTGCTAAAATATTAAAGTGGCTTGCAAAAGCATAAGCAAGAATGACAAGAGGCAAGACAAGAAAGACAATTTCATATTTGCCTTTTATAACAAATGAAAAATGACCTACTAGCCAAGTGGAAAGAGATTGTGTTACTTCATATTTATAAGCAATAAAACTTGTTAGTCCGCCTATAACATTTCCAAGCATAATTCCAATAAGAGGAACTAAAACCACATCTTTTACAGAAATTTTATTAATGAAAAATACAAATATCCATGTTCCGAGTATGGCTGTAATAAAAGAAAATATTGCTCTTGTTACAATGGTAGATTGTGGGAAAAAAACAAGTGCAAGTAGAATTCCAAATTGTGCAGATGAGATTGTAGCACCTGTAGATGGTGATACAAATTTGTTCTGACATAGTTGTTGCATGATAAGACCAGCTATACTTAATCCTATACCTGTTAGAATACAAGCAATTAACCGTGGAATTCTTGAAATGATTAATATCCTTAACTGAAATAAATCTTGAGAAATAAGATCTTTTAATGATAGATCAAGTACTCCAATAAAGATTGAAAAAAAAGATAACACCAATAAAAGTAAGAGCAAAAGGACTGTATTTTTATAGTAAGATAATTGTTTCATAAATTGTAATTCTCCATTCTTATAGTAAGTGTTAAAGTACTAATGTTAGTTAAGTGAAACTAACTGTGCAAAAAATAATTTACCATTCTTTTTTTATCTTGTCAAGGGAATTCATTGCGAAAAGTTTCATAGTATGACTTGCATGTGCGTAAAATATGTTGTATAGTGATTCCGATTATACAAACAGCAAAAAAGGGGATGAGGTTTTTAGAATGGCAAAATATTTAGTTATTGTAGAATCACCAGCAAAGGTTAAAACAATAAAAAAATTTTTAGGAACAAATTATGAAGTTGCAGCGAGTAATGGTCACGTTAGAGATTTACCAAAAAGCTCGTTAGGAATAGATGTGGAACATGATTTTGAACCAAAATATATTACGATTAGAGGAAAAGGCGAAGTACTTGCAAAGTTAAGAAAAGAAGTGAAAAAGGCAGAGTGCATCTATCTTGCAACGGACCCTGATCGTGAAGGCGAGGCAATTTCATGGCATTTATTTAAAGCACTTAAATTAGAAGAAAAAAAAGTGTTTCGAATTGCATTTAATGAAATCACAAAAAATGCGGTAAAAGAATCTTTGAAAAATGCAAGAGAGATTGATATGAATCTTGTAAATGCTCAACAAGCAAGAAGATGTTTAGATCGTATGGTAGGATATCGAATTTCGCCAGTACTTTGGGGGAAAATAAAAAGAGGACTTAGTGCAGGACGTGTACAATCTGTCGCTCTTCGTATTATTTGTGATAGAGAAGAAGAAATTAATGCATTTATACCAGAAGAGTATTGGACAATGGATGCTACTCTAGATATAGAAGGAGAAAAAAAACCTATTGTTGCAAAGTATTATGGAACAGTAGATGGTAAAGTTTCACTAGAATCAAAAGAAGCAGTAGATGCAGTGAAAAAAGAAGTGGAACAAGCAGAATTTCAAGTGAAAAATATTAAAGTGGGAGAGCGTAATAAAAAGCCGCCACTTGCCTTTATTACATCAACTCTTCAACAAGAAGCTAGTAAAGTTCTTAATTTTTCGACACAAAAAACGATGCGACTTGCACAACAATTATATGAAGGAATTGAGATTAAGGGAAATGGTATTGTTGGTTTAATTACGTATTTACGTACAGACTCCACAAGAATTTCAGAAGAGGCAAAAGAGCAAACAAGAGACTACATTGTTTCTTCGTACGGGGAAGAATATGCAACACAAAAAGAGACAGTGAAAAAAATAGAGAAAAAAATTCAAGATGCTCATGAGGCAATTCGTCCAACTCTGATTTCAAGAACTCCTATTGAATTAAAAGAATCACTAAGTAGAGACCAATACAGATTATATCAATTGATTTGGAAACGTTTTATAGCAAGTCAGATGACATCCGCTGTATATGAAACAACATCAGTTAAAATTTCAGCAGTAAATCATATCTTTACACTTTCAGCAAGTAAAATTCAATTTGAAGGATTTATGAAAGTTTACGTACAAGAGGAAGAGGTAAAAGAAGACAATACTCTAATAAAAGGAATTGATATGAATTCCAACCTTTCTTTAAATGCGATAGAAGAAAAACAACATTTTACACAACCGCCGGCTCATTATACAGAAGCTAGCCTTGTAAGAGCACTTGAAGAAGAGGGAATTGGAAGACCTAGTACGTATGCACCTACTATCACAACTATTTTAGGGCGTAGATATATTGTAAAAGAAAACAAAAATTTATATGTAACAGAATTAGGGGAAGTTGTAAATCAAATGATGAAAGATGCTTTTCCAAGTATTGTTGATGTTCATTTTACAGCAAATTTAGAAGCATTGCTTGATGGAGTTGGAGAGGGAGACGTAAATTGGAAAACTGTAATTTCTAATTTTTATCCTGATTTAGAAGAGGCAGTAGTCAAGGCTGAAAAAGAATTGGAATCAGTTGAAATTCGTGATGAGGTTTCGGAAGAAAATTGTGAGCTTTGTGGAAAACCAATGTTGATTAAATACGGACCACATGGAAGATTTTTGGCGTGTTCTGGTTTTCCGGATTGTAGAAGTACAAAGCCATATTTTGAAAAAATTGGAGTGGAATGTCCAATTTGTCAAAAAGAAATTGTTTTAAAGAAAACAAAAAAAGGTAGAAAATATTATGGGTGTGAAAACAATCCAGAGTGTGATTTTATGGTTTGGCAAAAACCTACAAATCAAAAATGTCCAAAATGTAATAACGTATTATTAGAAAAGGGCAATAAATTAGTATGCGCCAATGAAAATTGTAAGGAAATTATTGCGACAAAATAATGAGTATGCTAAGATAATATGATAAATAAAAAATAAAAAAGGAGCATATTTCATATGGGTAGTGTACAACTTCTAGATAAAACAAGAAAAATTGGTAAGTTACTTCATAATAATAACTCGAGTAAAGTAATATTTAATGATATTTGCAAAGTTATGAGAGAAATTTTAAGCTCTAATATATTAGTAATCAGTAAAAAGGGCAAGGTGTTAGGGATTGATAATGGGAATGAGATAGAAGTGATAAATGAGCTTATTAAAGATAAAGTTGGAGGATTTATTGATCCAATGTTAAATGAGCGTATGCTTTCTATTTTGTCGACAAAAGAAAATGTAAATCTTGCTACACTAGGGTTTGAAAGTGATATTGTAAAAAAATACGCAGCAATTATTACGCCAATTGAAATTGCAGGTGAACGATTAGGAACTTTATTCATTTACAAAGAAAATTCTATGTATGAAATAGATGATATTATTTTATGTGAATACGGAACGACGGTAGTTGGACTCGAAATGCTACGCGCAGTAAATGAAGAAAGTGCTGAAGAAACAAGAAAACTTGAGGTTATTAGATCGGCAATTAATACGTTGTCCTTGTCAGAAATAGAAGCTATTATTTATATTTTTGATGAATTAAGAGGGTTAGAAGGTGTTCTAGTTGCAAGTAAGATTGCAGATCGTGTGGGTATTACAAGAAGTGTAATTGTAAATGCGCTACGTAAATTTGAAAGTGCGGGTGTTATTGAGTCAAAATCTTCTGGAATGAAGGGTACTTATATTAAAGTATTGAATAATCTTGTTTTTGAGGAAGTTGAAGAGTTAAAGAAAAAACATTTTAAATACTAGACAAAACATGTTTATAGAAACATGTACATTCGACAATGTCACATTTGTGAATTTTCTAAAAAAACCTTGTCTTTTACTTAAAATAATCTATAATGATATTATGCGTGTATTAACTTAGAGGGAGTATATTGTATGATAAATTCAAATGCATTTAATTATATAAATATCTTGGATAAGGCAGCAGATGCTGCATGGCTTAGAAATGATGCGATTTCTAATAATATTGCTAATGTAGATACACCAGGATATAAGCGCCAAG
Organism: Lachnospiraceae bacterium; assembly: GCA_051653625.1. GTDB lineage: Bacteria > Bacillota > Clostridia > Lachnospirales > Lachnospiraceae > SFDP01. The sequence continues at coordinate 84,447 of JBOFWM010000041.1, read as the reverse complement.
ACGTAGAGTTTGAGGCTGAGTTGAGTCGAGCATTAAAAAATAACCGATATAAAACGGTTGATGAAAAAGTTAATGCGATACAAGGGAAAAATTTAAATCCAAGAACTTATACCGATTATAGTAATTATTCGTATCGTTTAGATGGGAATAATGTTGATATAGACACTGAAAATGTAGAACTAGCAGCAAATCAAATAAAATATAATGGCTTAATACAAGCTATGAGTCAAGAATTTGCAAATTTGAGAATGGTAATGCAATAATAGAAAGGGAGTGGAGATAAAATGGGAATGTTTTCGTCATTTAGTATTAATGCCTCAGGATTGACGGCACAAAGATTTCGTATGGACACGATTTCGGAAAATGTTGCGAATGCAAATACTACAAGAACACAAAATGGAACACCTTATGTAAGAAAGGTGGTTACCTTTAGTGAAAAAGGTGAACAAACACCTTTTAGTAGAGTTTTAAGTTCTGCTTCTAGTCAATATACAGGGAATGGGGTAAAGGTTAGTGGTGTGTATGAAGATACAACGACTGAAATGATAAAATCATATGACCCATCGCATCCAGATGCAGATGAAAACGGGTATGTTACTTATCCGAATGTAAATATTATAACAGAAATGACAAATTTAATTGATGCTACAAGAAGTTATGAAGCAAATGCAACGGCTTTTAATGCAAGTAAAGCAATTGCAACAAAAGGACTCGAAATGGGACAATAAAAATATAATACAAATGGAGATAAAAAATGGATATTTCATCATTATTAAACGTATCATCGCAAGCAATTGCTCAAACAGCGAACAATGTATCAAGTACGAATTCAGAAGATGGATCAGTATTTAGCTCTATTTTTAATGCGGCACTTGATAATATTAATACAACAAATTCGTATATTTCGGATGCAGAAAATGAAGAGTTAAAATTTGCATTAGGGATAACAGATAATACGCATGATTTAACAATCGCATTACAAAAAGCTTCAACTGCTCTTCAATATACAGTAGCAGTAAGAGACAAGTTTATAGAAAGTTATCGTGAAATAATGAATATGCAGATATAATTGGGGATTAAATCATGACAGAACGTACAAAGGAACTTCAAGCAAAATTAATCGAGTGGTGGAATAAATTTAATTCAAAACAAAAGACTATGATTGTTTCAATAACAGCAGGAGTATTTATTGCTTTTGCTGTTTTAATTGCTATGCTTACAAAACCACAATATGAATTGTTGGTTGTAACAGATTCAACAAAAGAATCATCTGCAATTACAGAATTACTTGATGGATCAAGTATTTCTTATAAAATATCTACAGATGGGTATCGTATTGAAGTTTTATCTAGTCAAGAAGCACAAGCGAATCTATTATTAGGTGCAAATAATATTCCGACAGCAACATATTCTATTGAAAATGTAACGAGCGGTGGATTTAGCACAACAGAATCGGATAAGAAAAGACTGTATAAAGTGTATCTAGAAGATTTAATGAGAAGCCATTTAGAGAGTATGAGTAGCATAAAAAGTGCTAATGTACAATTATCAATAGCAGAAGACAATGGTACATTGATTGCGCAATCGGTAGATTCTTCCGCAGCTATTATGCTAGAGCTAGAAGAAGATTTTTCGGATGAAAATGCATCAAGTGTTGCACAATTTGTAAGAACAGCATTAGGGAATGAGAAAATAACAAATATCACAATCATTGATAGTTATGGAAATTTGCTTTTTTCAGGGGATGATACTTATTCTGGTATAGGATCAGCAAGTAGTCAATTAAAAGTGAAAAGTGAAACAGAATCAGCATTGCATAGTAATATAAGAAAAATATTATTAGGAACAAAGGAATATAATTTAGTAGAAGTTTCTAGTAATTTACAATTGGATTTTACATCAAAAACAATTACACAACATGATTATGCACCAGCTGAAGGTTCTGCACAGGGTGTATTAAGTCATGAAAGTTTATATGAAGCAGAATCAACTGGTGGAGAAACAAGTAGTGTACCGGGTACGGATTCAAATGATTCAGATAATACAAGTTATGTAATAGGAAATGGATCAACTTCTTCGTCAACTGTTACAGAACGTTCTAGTGACTATTTGCCGAATGAAACAATAACATACACGGATATTCCGGCTGGTTTAATTAATTATGACGGTTCTTCTATTTCGGTTGCAGCAATTAAATATCGAGTTGTAAAAGAAGAAGAAGCGAAAAGCCAAGGATTGCTTGATGGTGTAGCTTGGACAGATTATAAAGCACAAAATAATGAACGAATTAAGTTAGAGGTAGATGAAGATATCATAAATATGGTTGCAACAGCTTCGGGAATTGCAAAAGAAAATATTACAATTGTTGCATATGAAGAACCAATGTTTATCGATTCGGACGGATTAAGTGTTTCGGTTGCTGATATTTTACAAATTGTATTAATTGTTGTTATCATTGGATTATTAGCATTTGTAGTAATAAGAAGCATGAAGGTACAAAAAGAAGAAGTAGAAGAGGAAGAATTATCAGTAGAGAGTTTACTACAATCTTCACCAGAATTAGAATTAGAAAATATAACAGTAGAAGAAAAATCAGAAACACGCAAATTAATTGAAAAATTTGTTGATGATAATCCGGAAGCAGCGGCAAGTTTATTACGGAACTGGCTAAACGAAGATTGGAATTAGGTACAAAAGATAGAAGAAAGGTAAGGGTATTACTATGGCAGAAGTAGAAGGACTAACAGGATTACAAAAATCATCTATTTTACTAATTGCGCTTGGACCAGAAAAATCAGCAAATATATTTAGACATTTAAAAGAAGAGGAAATAGAAGAACTTACTCTTGAAATTGCGAATACAAGAAGTATTACTCCACAAATAAAAGAACAAGTATTGGAAGAGTTTTATCAAGTTTGTCTTGCACAACAATATATTGCTGAAGGTGGTATTGGATACGCGAAAGAATTATTAGAAAAAGCGTTAGGTACAGACAAGGCAATTGTGGTAATTGAAAAATTAACAGCATCATTACAAGTGAAACCATTCGAATTTGTTCGTAGAACAGAACCTTCGCAATTGCTTAACTTTATTCAGGATGAACATCCACAAACAATTGCACTTATTCTATCTTATTTAGCGCCAGCACAATCAGCTATGATTATTTCGTCATTAGCACCAGAGCGTCAAGCAGATGTTGCGCGACGTGTGGCTATGATGGATCGAACTAGTCCTGATGTTATAAAAGAAGTAGAAAGAATATTAGAATCGAAATTGTCATCACTTGTTACACAAGATTATACCATTATTGGCGGTGTTGATGCTGTAGTTGAAATTTTAAATACAGTAGATCGTTCAACAGAAAAACATATTATGGAAACACTTGAAATTGAAGAACCAGAATTGGCAAATGAAATTCGTAAGAAAATGTTTGTATTTGAAGATGTATTATTATTGGATGATAGAGCAATACAAAGAGTATTGCGTGATGTGGATAATAGTGATTTGGCCATTGCACTTAAAGGTTCAAATGAAAAAGTACAAACAGCAATCTTTAATAACCTTTCAAAACGTTTGGCAACTATGATACAAGAAGATATGGAATTTATGGGACCAGTACGTATGAAAGATGTTGAAGAGGCACAACAAAAAATTGTTAATATTATACGTAAGTTAGAGGATTCAGCGGAAATTGTTATTTCAAGAGGTGGAGGAGACGAAATCATTGTCTAGTAATCTTTTAAAAGCTAATAGAGTAGCATTTGTAGAACAAAAACCATTTGTAATTAATGCAAATAAAAGAATCGAACAAAAAATGGAATCACAAAGAATTGTAATGAAAGATTCGGAATCGCAATCTTTTGGATTTCAAAGTGGCCTTGTAGCAACATCTGTGGAAACAATACTTGAAGAAGAGGAATGTAATATCATAGGTGGGGAAGAAGTGCAAGAAGCGTTAGTGGAAAATTCTTTAGAAGAATCGCCGGAAGATATTAGAGAACAATTAATTGCCCAAGCACAAGAAGAGGCAACTGCAATTCGTTTACAAGCACAAAAAGAAGCAGATGCAATTCTTGAGGAAGCTCAATTGCTTAAAGCAAATGCGTATGAAGAGGGAAAACGTCTTGGATATCAAGAAGGAGAACATAAAGCAAATAGTGTTTATGAGCAAAAACAAAAAGAATTAGAAACTAATTTTTTTGAACAGATGGACTTGTTAGAACCAAAATTTATAGAAGTAATTAGTGATATATATGAGACCGTCATTGGATTAGAATTCAATCAACATGGTAATATTATCACGCATCTTATAAAAAAGGCAATGGGAAGAATTGAATGTAATCATGAATACATTTTGCGTGTGAATGTTTATGATTTCCCGCTTATTAGAGAAAGAAAAAGAGAGCTTCTTTTAGCTTGTGAAGTAGAAAATACTGTATTAGATATTATAGAAGATGTAACACTTAAAAAAAATGAATGCTACATTGAAACAAATACAGGGATTTTTGACTGTAGTCTTGACATTGAACTTTACAATTTAAGAAAAAAACTTCGTTTGCTTTCATATGACAAGACGGAGAATTAGGAGAAGGTAATTGGAAGTAAAGGTTGACTTTGAAAAATATAGAAAATTAAAAGAGAAATCTTTTTACGTAAAAAAAGGTAAAATTGTTAATGTTGTCGGATTGACAATAGAGTCTGCAGGTCCAGAAGCAAAACTTGGAGATATTTGCTATATTTATCCAGAAGAAGAAGGGGTAAAGGCAATTATGGCAGAGGTGATTGGATTTAAAGACGGAAAAACACAACTGATGCCATATGATGTAACAGAAGGAATTGGACTTGGAAATATTGTTGAAAATACAGGAGTTGCACTTACGGTAAACGTAAATGATATGATGCTAGGACAAACCTTAGATGGATTAGGACGACCTATGAACGGAATGGAGCTTGATTTTGGAAAATCTTATGCAGTAGAATCAACACCTCCAGATCCTATGAGTAGAGCGATTATTGATACACCTTTAGTGTTGGGTGTAAAAGCTGTAGATGGTTTGATTACGGTAGGAAAAGGTCAAAGAATTGGAATTTTTGCAGGATCTGGAGTAGGGAAATCTACATTAATGGGTATGATAGCAAGAAATACTATGGCTGATATTAACGTAATCGCTTTGATTGGTGAACGTGGACGTGAGGTACGAGAATTCATTGAACGTGATTTAGGCGAAGAAGGAATGAAGCGATCTATTGTTGTAGTTGCTACTTCGGATAGACCTGCATTAGAAAGAAATAAAGCTGCAAAAACAGCAACAGCTATTGCCGAGTACTTTAGAGATAAAGGAAAAGATGTATTACTGATGATGGATTCTATGACTCGTTTCTGTATGGCACAAAGAGAAATAGGATTGGCAAGTGGAGAGCCACCAGTTACAAGGGGATATCCACCAAGTGTTTACTCAGAATTACCAAAGCTATTGGAACGTGCAGGTTGTTCTAAAGAAGGTTCTATTACTGGCTTGTATACTGTCTTAGTAGACGGAGATGATTTTAATGAACCAATCACAGATACTGCAAGAAGTATTTTAGATGGACATATTATGCTTAGTAGAAAGTTGGCGCATAAAAATCAATATCCAGCAATTGATGTATTACAGAGTATCTCGAGATGTATGAGTCAAATTGCAGATGATAACCATAAAAAAATTGCAGGTCAGTTAAAGCGTGTTTTGGCAACTTATAATGATGCAGAAGATCTCATTAATATTGGGGCATATAAAAAGGGAAGCAATAAGAATATAGATTATGCAATTGATAAAATAGATGCAGTTACTGAATTTTTAATGCAGGATGTAGGAGAAAATATACCATTTAATGAATGCTTAGAGGAAATGGGGAAATTATTCGAAGAGGTAGAACATCATTAAGGGAAAAGTAAAGAGGTAATATGGCAAGATTCCTGTACAAATTACAAAATATTTTAAATATAAAGTACAAATTAGAAGAACAAGCAAAGTTTGAATTTTCTCTTGCAAATCAAAAATTAAAAGAAGAAGAAGTAAAACTTGAGCATTTAGTAAACCGTAAAATAGGATATGAAGAACAAGCAAAAGAAATTTTAGTAAACACATTGAATATTAGAGAAATTGACGAAAATAAATCCGCAATTTTGAAAATGGAAGAGTGTTGTAGAATTCAAATAGTTGCAATAGAAACGGCTAAAAAGGAAGTAGAACAAAAAAGAAGACAATTACAAGAGTTAATGATTGAAAGAAAAGCACAAGAAAAGTTAAAAGAAAAAGCGTTTGAAGAGTTTATGCAAGACGAAATGATGATTCAAAATAAAGAAATAGATGAATTAGTTAGTTACACACATGGAAAAAGACAACAAGAATAAAAACAAATTTGAAGAAAGCTGTGGTTATTTGTATGGAACAAGAAAATCTTTTAGACGAAAAAGAAGAGCGTAAAAAAATAAAAGAAGAGAAAAAACAATTAAAAGCAGAGCAAAAATTACAAAGAAAAGAAGCAAAAAAAAGAGCGAGAGAACTTGACGATCAAGAAGCTGAACTATTAGATGATGGTGGAGGGGGACTTACAGTAATAATTTTCACTCTTATTATTATCTTAATTTGGTTTTTTATTTTAGGTGTTTTAATTAAATTAGATGTAGGTGGTTTTGGTAGCAATGTTCTTAAACCAATTTTAAAGGATGTTCCAGTGATTCAATATATTTTACCGAATTCTAGTGTAAATGAAGGTGTTGTAGAAAATGAAACAGGGATGTCGATACAATCTTTATCTGAGGCGTTAGAACAAATTAAAGTTTTACAACTACAATTAGAACAATCAGCGTTAGATGTTTCTGTATTAAATGAACAAAATGAGACATTAGAAAAAGAAATAGAGCGTCTTAAGACATTTGAAGAAAGTCAAATTGAGTTTGAGAGAATTCGAACACAATTTTATGATGAAGTGATTTATGCAGAAAATGGTCCAGGTGCAGAGAGTTATGTGACATACTTTGAATCAATGAATCCAGAAACAGCAGAAAATTTGTATAAACAGGTAATACGCCAGTTAGAAGAAAGCGAAGAAATAAAAACATATGCACAAACATATTCGGAAATGAAAGCAAAACAAGCTGCAGCAATTTTTGAGGAGATGACAGATAATTTGGAATTAGTGTCAAGAATATTAGGAGCTATGTCAGTGGAAAATCGTGGCTCAATTTTAGGAGCAATGAATAGTGAGGTCGCAGCAAAACTTACAAAGATTATGGAGCCAGACTCTTAAATCGATTCAGTTTTGATACGATAAATTGTATGAAAAAAAGAAGAAAGGAGGAAAGGATGACAGGTACAGTTGTTGCAAAAACACCGTTTGTTAATACAAGTAGTACGTATATACAAAAAGATAGTAATACTACTGAACAGTTTTCTACGATTTTTAAAGCAACATCAAACAAAGAGAATTTGTCCGATGAAAAAACGGTTAAAGAGACTTCTTACGAAAAAACAAAACAGTCTTTTCATAAGAAAGAGAATTTGATTACAAAAAAGACAAATACTTTGGAAGAAGATCAAGAAATGATTGCTGAAGTTGCAACTCAATTTATTGCAGAACTTAGTAGGGTATTAGATGTTCCAGTTGAGCAGATTATACAACTACAAGACGATTTGAATTTAACAGATGCTCAATTATTAATGGATGGAAGCTTTACGAAGATTATGCTTGCTACAAATCAAGAAGTAGATGCAATTAGTCTTATGACAGATGAGTCAATGTTTGAATCTATGAAAGAAATAGAAAGTATACTTTCAAAGTTATTAGAGAATTCAACCATTACATCGGAACTTTTGACAGAAGTAGATAGCAATCTTTATGTAGAAACTGAAGGAGAAAAAGAAGTAATAGCTAGTAAAGAGCTTATTGTTCAAAGCGAAGTTTCATCAAAATCACAAGAAATCACACAGAAGAATGATACGCAAGTTGTGCAAGAAGTAGAATCAGAGCAAGATATGAATGGTTTAGTGAAAGATATATCTTCAAAAGAACAAAGCGATTCGAAAGAACAAAATGAATCAAATGGTTCTAAAAACAATGATACATTAACTTTTATGCAAAAAATGGAACTGAACCTTGAACAAGTCTTAGATGTAAAACTAGATGCTGAAGTTTCAAAGAGTGTGGGTGCAAAGGATATAATTGATCAAATTACAGAATTCATGAAAATAAATATGAATGAAGAAATAACAGAATTAGAAATGCAATTAAATCCAGCATCGCTTGGAACAATAAATATTCAAATTTCAAGTAAAGAGGGTGTATTAACAGCACTTTTTAAAACACAAGATGAAGCAGTAAAGACTATGGTAGAATCTCAAATTGTACAATTAAAAGACAGTTTGGAAAATCAAGGCATTAAAGTGGAAGCAGTAGAAGTAACCATTGCAAGTCATGCATTTGAGAGAAATCTAGAACAAGGAAATGATGATAGAAATTCCTCGAATGAAACAAAAAAACAAGCAAAAACAAGAAAAGTTCAACTTATTGATTTAGAAGAGACAGAAGAATTAGAAGAAAGTGAACAACTTACGGCAAAAATAATGAAAGAAAATGGAAATACACTAGATTACATTGTGTAGAAAGGAGAAATATGAGTGTAATAGCACAAGTAGAAAATGGTCAATTAGTACAATCTTCATCAAGTTCATCATTGTCATCTGCAAATTCATCAAGTGGAAATTCACTAGATAAAGATGCATTTTTACAACTTTTAGTAGCACAAATGAAATATCAAGATCCACTAGAACCTACTTCAAACACGGAATATATTGCTCAATTAGCTACTTTTTCGGAATTAGAAGAAATGCAAAATATGAGAAGTTCGATGGATCTTCAAAGAGCATCAGGTCTTGTAGGACAATATGTATTTATGAAAGTCACAAGTAATACTGGAAATACTTCGTATGTAGAGGGTCAAGTAGATTATGTTGTTTTTGAAAATGGAAAAGCTTTTTTATCTATCAATGAAAATTTATATTCGATTGACGATTTAGATACCGTTGCAGATTCATCTTATTTATTGGCATCTAAATTAGCAACAAGCTTTTATAATGCACTTGAAAAATTACCAACAGTGGCAAATGTTTCGGAAGCAGATTTAGAATCAATTAAAAATTTGATGGATGTATATGAATCTATGACAACGTATCAAAAATCATTCTTATCATCAGATATGATTTCATCATATGAAAAGTACGTAGAAAAATACAATTCATTAGTGCCGAAAGAAGATGAAAATACAGATGCAGAAGGTTAATACTATTAATTGACTTCGTGAAAGGGGTGTTTATTCTATGAATATACAAAGAAATGGATTTCTTTCCCTCGAGCAAGTACAGAATACATATCTACAAAAAAATTCAAAACATGATAAGTTAAATCAAAAAAGTATCAATCAAAGTTTTGATGAGATATTAAAAAATAAGATAGACAATGTATCTGAAGAAGAAAGTACGATAGGTGTGAAGTTTTCAAAACATGCATCAAATCGACTAGAAATGAGAGAAATTCAATTAACAAAGGAACAAGTTACAAGATTAAATGAAGGAACTGCAATGGCTAGTGCAAAAGGAATTAAAGAATCGCTAGTAATGGTGGATGAGTTCGCTTTTATTGTAAATATTCCAAATAATACAGTAGTAACAGCAATGGAACAATCAGAACGTAGTTCTAATATATTTACAAACATAGACGGTGCCGTTATCGTTTAACTGGACCTTTAGAGGGAGTTAATTGCTCTTGAATGACAGAGAGAGCTTACGGCTAGATAATTAGGAGGTTATTTCATTATGATGAGATCAATGTTTTCTGGTGTTGCTTCACTTAAAACTCACCAGACAAAAATGGATGTAATTGGTAATAATATTGCAAATGTTAATACCGTTGCATACAAATCACAATCTGTAACATTTAGTGAACTTATGTATCAAACAACACAAAGTGCATCAGGACCAAATGCAGCAACTGGAACTGGTGGGGTAAATGCTAGACAAATCGGACTTGGAGTTAAAGTAGGTGCAATGGGATCAAGTATTTCAACGCAAGGTGCCTCTCAGACAACGAGCAATCCGTTTGATATTCAAATTACAGGCAATGCATTTTTTGTTGTAAGTAATGGAAGTGAAAATTATTTTACAAGAGATGGATCATTTTATGTAGATGCAGCTGGAAATCTTGCCATGACAAGCAATGGATATAATGTTATGGGATGGGGAGTAGATGAAGAAACTGGAACCATTAAACAAGAAACTGTTGCAGCACTTCGTGTTATGTCTACAGAAAATATGACATATCCACCAGAAGCTACAAGTAGTGCTTATGTTTCTGGTATTATTGATAAAAATGATACGAATGTAACGAGTTCATCAGGATTAGTTAGAAATTTACAAGTTTATGATAGTTTAGGATATAGCTATACCGTAAAATTTGCTATTAAATCTACGGATGAAGAAGGAAATTATACAGTAGAAGTTAGTTCGATTTTAGATTCTAATAACAAAGAAATTGAAGGTTTTACAAATTCGATTTTAGGTGCCAGTAGTACTATGCTTAATAGAACAACAAAATTAGGACTTGTAGATGGATATTCTATAGATAATGATGGGGGTATTGTTAAAACAATAACAAATACAGATGGTTCGCAAACAACAGAGGCGGTTGATTTGAATAATACTGCGGATGTTGCAGCTGCTTATGGTTATACAGAAGCTGAATTTTTGAAATTGTATGTAACAGTTGATGGAACAACAGCGTCAGTCAAGGATGTATTAGCTGGAGGAGGTAGTGCGGAATTAAAAGAGGCTCTTGGAATGACAGATGGACTTGAATCCTTAACAGCAAGTGGACAATATATTCAAGGGACTACGTTAACTTATAATCCTAGTACAGGTGCATTTGTTGGTGTAGGTGGAACATCACCAACGATTTCCTTAAATTTATCTAATATTGATTCAAAATTTAGCAATATTGAAGTCGATTTTTCAGGAACAACAATGTACAATAATGGTGGTTCTTCAACAATTGCAGCAGAAAAAGGAAACAAAGATGGCCTGAATTCTGGTAGAAAATTAGGAGAAATGTCTGGTATTTCGATTCAAAATAATGGGATGATCTATGCGACTTATGATAATGGTCAAACGAGACTATTAGGACAAATAGCAGTTCAAGAATTTGCAAATGCATCGGGACTTGAAAAGAAAGGAGATAATTTATATTCTGCAACGTTAAACTCTGGTGAATTTGATGGAGTAGGTATGGATATTACTTCTACTGGTGGTTATATGTCTAATGGAGTATTAGAAATGAGTAATGTGGATTTATCATCAGAATTTACAGAAATGATTACAACACAAAGAGGATTTCAGGCAGCAAGTAGAATTATTACCGTATCTGATACGCTTTTAGAGGAACTTGTAAATCTTAAACGATAATAAATAATAGAATAAACAAGAAAAGTAACACTTGGTGACTAATATAGTCAAAGTGCTGCTTTTCTTGTTTTCATTAATGAAAATAATGTAAAAAAAAAACAATCTAAAAAGAAATTATTGTAAAAGAAAGTAGACAAGAGAGAAATAATTTAGTAGAATTGTTAAGGAAGTGAGAACTTTCAAATATAGAAAAAAGAGGTGTGGAGTAGTGGATATTGCATCACTAGCGGGATTGGTCGTTTGTATATCATTAGTATTTATAGCAATTGTTGCCGGAAATGGATTCGGCGCAATCATTAATTTTTTGGATTTTCAATCAGCACTTATCACAGTAGGTGGTGCTTTTTGTGCTGTAATGGCATCGAATACGATGTCACAGTTTTTACGTGGAGTAAAAAGCATTGGTCTTATATTTAAAGTAGATAATTTAAATACACCTGGAATTATTGCAAAAATTATTGAATTATCGAATGTTGCGCGTAAAGAAGGATTATTATCTTTAGAAGAAGCAGCGGCAGATTTAGACGATGCATTTTTAAGAAAGGGAATTTTGTTGATTGTTGATGGTACAGATCCAGAACTTGTTCGTGGTATTTTGGAAACAGAGCTTTTAAGTGTTGATACAAGACATAAAGAAAATATTGCGTTTTGGACTGATATGGCAGCCATGGGACCTGCATGGGGGATGATTGGTACACTTGTTGGACTTGTTAACATGTTACAAAACATGGATGATCCTTCCTCTATCGGACCAGCGATGGCGGTAGCCTTACTTACTACTTTGTACGGATCTATGCTTGCAAACTGGATTTGTACACCAACTTCTGCCAAATTAAAAGTAAAGAATACAGAAGAAATTGTAGTAAAAGAAGTAATGATAGAAGGATTATTATCGATTCAAGCAGGTGAAAATCCTCGTGTTATTGAAGAGAAATTAAAATCATTCTTATCACCTAAAGATAAAGAAGCCATAGGAACGGATGGAGGTGAGACAGATGGCTAAGCAAAAAAAGGAAGAAGCACCACCAGCGGGATCACCAGCATGGATGGCTACATATGGCGACCTTATGACCTTACTGCTTTGTTTCTTTGTTTTGCTTTTTTCAATGTCATCTGTAGATGCCCAAAAGTTTGAGCTAATTGCCGCTTCTTTTTCAAATACTTTTAGTATTTTTTCGGCAGGGGCAACTGCAATTGGTGATGGAGTATTAATTAGTAATGGCGTAAGTCAATTAAATCAACTTGATCAATATATGTATAGTACAGGTAAAGCAGCAGAAAATGATGCGGAAAGTACTGAATTTGATGAATTACAACAAATATTAGAGCAAGAGCAATTACGAGAGTCGGAAGAGTTAGCTACAAAAATTGAAGAAGCGTTAAAAGAAAATAATTTGGATGCAGAAATTGATATTGATTTTACATCCCAATATGTACAACTCACGTTAAGAGGTTCTATTTTGTTTGATTCAGGTAGTGCAACATTAAGAGCAGAGGCAATGCCTACTATACAAAAAATCGGAGTTATTTTAGAACGTTATGCTGAAAGTACAATTGAAATTGAAGGGCATACGGATAATGTTCCGATCAATAGTGGAAAATTTGAAAATAATGATGTGTTAAGTAGTTATAGAGCACTGTCAATGTTTGAATATTTAGTTGAGAACACAGCAATAGACCCTGCAACTATTAAGCATTCTGGTAGAGGGGAGTATTTACCTATTGCAGATAATTCAACACAAGAGGGACGTTCAAAAAATAGAAGAATTGAAATTAAGATTTATAATACATTGAGTGGAGAATAGGAAGGTGAGAGTGAGATGAAAAGAAATCTAGTTTCTATATTGATTTTAGCTTTGCTGATTGTGAATATAATATTAACATCAATAATGATGTTTAGTGTTACAGGAGCAGCAAATAAAACAACAGCATTAATAGACGACATAAGTAAGATTATTAATTTGGAGTTAACGAATAAAATGAATACATCATCTTCAACAGGTACAACAGACGTTCCTATCGAAGATATAGAACCATATGCTATACAAGAGGAAATGACAATTCCACTACTTAAAGGTGCAGATGGGAAAGATCACTATTATTTAGTGAGAGTTACACTTTCAATGAATAAGACGGATCCAGATTATGCGAAATATGGTGCAACAATTTCTTCTCAAGAAGATTTGATTAAAGGGGAAATTATTAAAGTTATTAGTAATCATACGATGGAAGAAATACAAGAAGATATTGATGCAATACGTCAAGAACTATTAGAGAGTATTCAAAATATGTATCAATCAAGTTTTATTTTTAATGTTACAATTACAAAAGGTATCGCACAATAATAAGATAGAAAACGGGAGGTGATCCTGCTTGGGAGAAGTATTGTCTCAAAGTGAGATAGACAGTTTACTTGCAGCATTAAGTACAGGTGAGTTAGATGCTGAAGATATATCAACAGAAGAACAAAGGCAGGTAAAAAATTACGATTTTGCACGTCCTGCTAAATTTTCAAAAGATCATTTAAGAACCTTAGAAATTATTCATGAACATTATGGTCGATTACTTTCAACAAATTTACCAGTTTATTTAAGAAAAAATGTTAACATATCGGTAGCAAGTGCTGAAACCGTAGTTTTTTCGGAATTTGCAAATGCATTAACAAATCCGGTTATGTTGGGTATTGTTTCTTTTAACCCATTGCCAGGTTCGATTTTAATTGAAATAAGCTCGAACTTAGGATTTGCCATGTTAGATAGAATGTTAGGTGGACAGGGCATGCCTTTAGAAAAGGGTAGAGAATTTTCTGAAATTGAAATGACAATTATTGATAAAATTATGGTTTTATGTATGCAGTTATTGAAAGAACCATGGAAAAATGTAGAAGATATTAATCCGATTTTGGAAAGGCTTGAGACGAATCCACAATTTGCTCAAATTATTTCTCCGACAGATATGGTAGCGTTAGTTACACTGAATGTGAAGATTGGAGATGTAGATGGCATTATGAATATTTGTTTGCCGTTTTTTACATTGGAATCTGTAATGGATAAATTAAATACAAAATATTGGTATTCTACAATGAAAAAAGAATCAGATGAAAATTATGAAGCATATGTGGAGGCTATGATTCGAAGAGTAGATGCACCAGTAAAAGTAGTGCTTGGAAAGAGTCAGATTACAGTAAATGATTTTTTAAGTTTACAATGTGGAGATATTATTAAATTAAACAGTAAAACAGATTCTGATTTATCTGTATATGTTGGAGAACTAGAAAAATTCAAGGCTGTTCCAGGAACAAGTGGAGATAAGTATGCTGCACAAGTAACAGAAATTATGAGAGAGGAGACATAAGGTTATGGATGGGATGTTATCTCAAGAAGAGATAAATGCGCTTTTAAGTGGCATGTCAACAGAGGCAGAAACTTCAACAAATGCGGTGTCGCAATCAGTAAGTACTAGCTCATCAGATATCACTCAATTATCAGATAGTGAAAAAGATGCAATTGGAGAAGTGGCAAATATTAGCATGGGTACATCAGCAACAACATTGTATTCTCTTGTTAATACAAAAGTAAATATTACAACACCAGTGGTAGAGTTATCTACCTGGGATGAATTAATTGAAAATTATGAAAGACCTTGTGTAATTATACAAATAAAATATACAACTGGACTTGATGGTTCTAATATTTTGATTTTAAAAGAACAAGATGTTAAAATTATTGCGGATCTAATGATGGGCGGTGATGGAACAAATATTGAGGGTGAATTAGGAGAGTTACATTTGAGTGCTATTTCAGAGGCAATGAATCAGATGATGGGCTCAGCAGCAACTTCACTTTCACAAATGTTAGGTTCTATGATAGATATTAGTCCACCTAACGCTTCACTGATGGATTTAGATGAATTTAATACAATTGACGATGATACAATGAATTTTTTGTCTGGAACGTTTGTTAAAATTGGATTTGCAATGCAAATAGGAGATCTTGTTGATAGTACGATTTTACAATTATATCCAGTAGATTTTGCAAAAAATCTTGTAGATACATTTTTAGGTGGAATGACATCTGAACCAGATATACAAGCATACAATCCACCAGTTGTTGAAAGTGTGCCAGAACAAAATAATCCACTTAGCACACAAGCTATGGATATGGGAATGCCACAACAAATGGGAATGCCACAGCAAATGGGAATGCCACAGCAGATGGGGATGCCACAGCAAATGGGGATGCCACAACAGATGGGGATGCCACAACAGATGGGGATGCCTAATAATATAAATTATCAACCTGCACAATTTCAAACATTTTCAAATAATTATAATGTTACACCAAGTAATGAAAATATTGGATTAATTATGGATGTACCATTGCAGGTTACAGTGGAATTAGGAAGAACAAGTAAATCTATTTCGGACATTTTAGATTTTGCACCAGGGACAATTATTGAATTAGATAAAATTGCAGGAGAACCGATTGATGTGTTAGTAAACGGTAAATTTGTTGCAAAAGGCGAAGTTGTAGTTATTGAAGAAAATTTTGGTATTAGAGTAACAGAAATCATTAAGTAAATAATAATATAAAAGAAATAGAAGAATAAGGAGATAAGCAAGATGGCAAAGAATATTTTAATATGTGATGATGCAGCATTTATGAGAATGATGATTAAGGACATTTTAACAAAAAATGGGTATAATGTTGTAGGAGAAGCTGAAAATGGTGCAAAAGGTGTAGAAAAATATAATGAATTGAAACCAGATTTAGTATTAATGGATATCACTATGCCTGAGATGGATGGTATTGCAGCGTTAAAAGCTATCAAAAGTGCAGATGCCGGTGCATCAGTAATTATGTGTTCAGCGATGGGACAACAAGCAATGGTAATCGAAGCGATTCAAGCAGGTGCAAAAGATTTTATTGTTAAACCTTTTCAACCTGATCGAGTGATTGAATCTGTAAAGAAGGTAATTGGTTAATCTATGTTATTAGCTATTAGTAGCAATAATTCAATATTTCAACTTTTTACGGTATTTTTTATTTTTATTTTTGTACTTGTTATCACTTATTTTGTGACAAAATGGATTGCAACCTTTCAGAAAGAACAATATGTTCATAAAAATTTTGAAGTGATAGAGTCTTTTCGTTTTGCAAATGGCAAAGATATTCAAATTATTAGAGTGACATCAAAATATTATGCAGTACTTGTATGTAAAGATTCCATTACTGTTTTGGATGAATTAGATAAAACCGAAATTTCTTTTGAAAAAAAAGAAGTGGAAGATTTTAAAGAAATTTTAAATAAGATACAAAGAAAAATATTAAAAAATATCGAGAATAATTCTCCGAAAGAGAAGTAGGAACCTCATATGAAATTTTTAAAAATAAAAATATTGAAAACAGTGTGCCTGCTCTTTTTAGTGGGCATATTCTGTATGACAAAAGAAACAAATGTATATGCAACAGATTTGCTTAATAATTCAAATACTGGTACTACCGATAATAGGACAAATATTAAGGAACCTGGTAGTGCGCAAAGTTCAGAAGAATTAAGAGAATTAAATATTGCGAACAGTATGACGGTAACATATAACAATGGTAATGGAGAGTTAAGTGGAACATTAAGAATTTTGATTACACTAACATTGATTGCACTTGCTCCCTCATTGATTATAATGTTGACATCGTATACTCGAATTATTATAGTGTTATCTTTTACAAGAAATGCATTAAATACTCAGGGAGCACCTCCAAATCAGGTTCTCATTGGTTTAGCACTTTTTTTGACATTTTTTATAATGGGACCAGTTATTACAGAAATTAATGAAAAAGCAATTACACCTTTTGATGCAGGTGAAATTACACAGGAGCAGGCAATAGAACGTGCACTTGATCCACTTCGAGAATTTATGTATGGACAAACACAAACAAAAGACGTAAGTCTATTTTTAGATATTTCAAATACGGAATGGACAGGGAATTTAGAAGATATTCCAAATGCAGTTTTAATTCCAAGCTTTATTATTAGTGAATTAAGACAGGCATTTATTATAGGATTTTTAATTTATATTCCATTTATTGTGATAGATATGGTAGTTGCATCTACACTTATGAGTATGGGGATGATGATGCTACCACCAACAACGATTTCAATGCCTTTTAAAATTTTGCTTTTTGTGTTAGCAGATGGTTGGAATTTAGTAATTGGGAATTTGGTTCGAACATTTTATTGATAGTAAATCAATAGTAGATATATGTAGTGAAAAAGGGAATGGTTATTCATATGACAATAGATACAGTTTCAAGTATAGCAAGTGAAGCGTTATATACAATTGTTTTAACAGCAGCGCCAGTTTTAATTGTTTCTTTGATTGTAGGTTTGATTGTTAGTATTTTTCAAACTGTTACAAGTATTCAAGAGCAAACATTAACATTTGTACCAAAAATATTAGCCATTTTTCTTTCATTAATTGTCTTTGGTCATTGGATGTTAAATAATATGGTTACATTTATGACGAATTTATGGACAGATTTTACTGTGTATATTCGATAGTATTAGAAAGGAGTCTTGACTAAAATGATAGAGTATTCTTTTTCTATAGCAGAATTAGAATTTTTTCTGATGGTGCTAACAAGAATTACTTGTTTTATTTTTATAGCTCCTTTTTTTAATATGAATAATACACCAGCAGTATCAAAAATTGGAATAGGATTTTTTTTAACGCTACTTATTTATCCGATGTTATATTCAAGTACAGAAATGGTTGTTTATAATACCGTGTTTGGATATGTAGCAATTATTTTAAAAGAAGCAATGACAGGCTTATTGATTGGATTGTCTGCAAATATTTGTACGATGATTGTTAGTTTTGCAGGACGCATTATTGATATGGAAATAGGGTTATCTATGGTATCATTAATGGATCCTACAACTAGAGAACAAGGAAGTTTTACAGGAGTATATTATCAGTATATGATGATGTTAATGTTTATCATTACTGGGTTATACCAATATTTAATCCGAGCATTATTAGAATCTTTTACATTAATTCCAGTAAATGGTGCAGTATTTCATAGTGATAAACTTTTAAATGCAATATTATCATTTTTGTCAGAATATATGATGATTGGTTTTCGAATATGTTTGCCAATATTTGCCGTAATCTTGTTATTAAATGCAATATTAGGTATAATGGCTAAAGTATCACCACAAATGAATATGTTTGCGGTTGGTATTCAATTAAAGGTTTTTGTGGGATTAATTGCTTTGTATTTAACAGCAACTATGTTACCAAGTGTATTAGATAATATTTTAAATATTATGAGAAGAACGATCGTATCGTTTGTGGAGGCGATAATGTGAGCTTACAATATAACTTACAATACTTTGCCAAAGACGGACCAGGCGGAGAAAAGACAGAAGCTGCAACTCAAAAGAAAATTGAAGATTCAAGAAAAGAAGGTCAGGTTGCAAAATCAAAAGAAATTGCAAATGGTCTTGGATTATTATCATTATTTTTAGTGTTAAAGTATTGGATTGGAAATATGGGCAGAAGCTTTCTAGAATTTTTTTCCGAAGTATATAATCGAGTTCCTGATGCCGTAAATCTTTTAGGGGGAACTTCGCCACAATTAATATTAAATGTGATTTTACAACGAGCAATCATTATGTTGTTACAAATTTTGTTACCTATTTTTTTAGTAGGTTTTTTAGTCGCTTTTATAAGTGATTACATTCAAGTAAAATGGAAACCAACTTCAAAACCATTAAAACCAAAATTTTCAAAATTAAATCCAATTAGTGGAATTAAAAAAATTATTTCGATTAATTCAATTGTGGAATTAATTAAATCATTTGCAAAATTAGGTGTTATTGCTTATGTAACATATAAATATTTAGAAGATAAATTAAATGTTTTTTATTTGTTGTATGATATTTCACTTGTACAAGCCATTGCATTAGTTGGAGAAATCGTAATAGGACTAGGAATTCAAATTTCTTGTGTATATATGATTATCGCATTGTCAGATTTTATTTTTCAAAAGTGGAAACATGCAAAAGATTTACGTATGACAAAACAAGAAGTAAAAGAGGAGTACAAAAATCAAGAGGGTGATCCACAAATAAAAGGAAAGATAAAGCAGAAAATGAGAGAAGCAAGCATGCGAAGAATGATGCAATCGCTTCCAGAAGCAGATGTTGTTATTACAAATCCTACTCATTATGCAGTTGCTATTAAATATGCACCAGAAGAACATAGTGCGCCACTTGTTATTGCAAAAGGACAAGATGCACTAGCTCTTCGAATTAGAGAAAAAGCAAAAGAGTATAATGTTGAAATCGTTGAAAATAAACCACTTGCAAGAATGCTTTTTGCAAATGTAGAAGTAGGAGAATTAGTTCCACCAGAATTATACCAAGCAGTAGCAGAAGTACTTGCTATGGTATATCATATGCAAGGAAAAATGGAACAATAAAGCAGAAAGGGAAAAAATTATGAAAAAGGCAGATTTTGCTGTTGCGTTATATATGTTATCTGCATTTGTTATGTTTATTGTAACAATTCCAGCAGGGTTGCTAGATGTATTATTAGCAATAAATATTGGAATTGCATTTTCCATTATGTTTACTAGTATGTTTGTAAAAGAAGTATTGGAATTTTCTTATTATCCTACCGTTCTTTTATTTACAACAGTATTTCGTATTGCATTAAATATTTCTTCTACAAAACTCATCTTAGGAACAGGAGAACCAGGGAATGTTGTTACCACTTTCGGAGAATATGTAGGTGGTGGTGATTTGATTATTGGAGTTATTGTATTTCTTATTTTAATTTTAGTTCAGTTTATGGTAATTAATAAAGGGTCTGAAAGAGTTGCAGAAGTGACAGCACGTTTTACATTAGATGCTATGCCAGGTAAGCAAATGGCAATTGATGCAGATTTAAATACAGGGGCAATTACTGAACAAGAGGCAAAAAATCGACGTGAAAAAATCCAACAAGAATCAAGCTTTTTTGGTTCAATGGATGGTGCTGTAAAATTTGTTAAAGGAGATGCAGCAGCAGGCTTAATTATTACTGCAGTAAATATTATAGGTGGAATATCCATGGGGGTTATTAGAAGTGGAATGGATATTGGTGCAGCTGCAGATAAATATGTAATATTAACAATTGGTGATGGATTAGTAAGTCAAATTCCATCCTTATTAATTTCTTTGGCAACTGGTATTCTAGTGACAAAGGGATCGAAAGATGCAGATTTTGGAAGTGCCTTAATCGGTCAGTTGTTTGGTATACCAAAAGCATTATATCTTGTAGGACTTACTCTTACAATATTGGGGATTGTAACACCATTAAATATGCTTGTTTTTGTTGGACTTGGCATGGCATTTATTGTTGCTGCAAGAATGATGGAAAGTACAATTGAAACTGCAAATATTGAATCGCTAACACACCAAGAAGATATTGAAGCAGAAGAAATTAGACAACCAGAAAATGTAACAAGTTTGTTACATGTAGATCCAATTGAATTAGAATTCGGATATGGAATTATACCATTAGCAGATGTGAATCAAGGTGGAGATTTATTAGATCGTGTTGTAATGATTCGTAGACAAATTGCATTAGAATTAGGTACGGTAGTTCCAATTATTCGTCTTCGTGATAATATACAATTAAATCCCAATCAATATATAATTAAAATCAAAGGAATTCAAGTAAGTGAAGGTGAAATATTATTTGACCATTATATGGCAATGAATCCAGGATTTGTTGAAGAAGAGATTACTGGAATACCTACCTTCGAACCATCATTCCATTTACCAGCTATTTGGATAACAGAAAATCAAAGAGAGCGTGCAGAAAGTTTGGGATACACAGTTGTTGATCCACCTTCTATTATTGCAACACACTTAACTGAAATTATAAGACAACACATTTCAGAATTATTGACAAGACAAGATGTACAAAGTCTTGTTAATAATTTAAAGGAAGTAAATCCGGCAATAATAGAGGAGTTAGTACCAAAATTACTTGGACTTGGAGAAGTTCAAAAAGTATTGCAGAATTTATTAAAAGAAGGAATTTCCATCAGAGATTTATTAACTATATTTGAAACTTTAGCAGATTATGCGTCAACTAGTCGTGATACAGATATTTTGACGGAGTATGTGCGTCAAAGTTTGAAAAGAGCAATTTCCAATAAATTCTTTCCGCCAAATGAAACAAGTAGTGTAGTAACACTTGATCCGGCCATTGAACAAGCAATTATGGGTAGTGTAAAGCAAACAGAACAAGGCGCTTATTTAACTTTAGATCCAGAAAAAACAAAATCTATTGTTAAATCAATTGAAAATGAAATAAAAAAATTAGAACAGATGGGAAAAACACCTATTATTATCACATCACCTATTGTTCGGGTGTATTTTAAACGTTTAACAGAAGAATATTTTAAAGATTTAATAATCGTATCTTATAATGAAATAGAATCAAATGTTGAATTACAATCAGTAGGAATGATTTCAGCATAGATAAGGGTGGATAGTTTTCATGATAATAAAAAAATTTCAAGGGAAAAATGAATTAGAAGCAACTGAACTTGCTAAAAAAGAATTAGGAAATAATATTGTAATAATGAATGTAAAAACCATGAAGAAAAAAGGTTTTTTGCAGTTTTTAAAACCATCTATTGTTGAAATTACAGTGGCATTAGAGGAAGAAAAAAATAGTACAAGTCCTATTATTCCAGATTCATTATGGCAAGAAAAGGCAAAAAATATAACAGAAGAATTTGAAGATAACGTACCACAAGTAATTGAGAAAAAGATAGATAGTTTACAATCTTTTTTAGAAGAAACACTAAAGGCAAATAAAGAAGAGCAACATTTGGAAGAAGCAGATGAAAAAGAAAAAACAACTGAAATAATGAAGTTTATTCGTGTCCTTTATAATACGATGATTGATAATGAAGTGAAAGAAAATTATGCAAATCAAATTGTTGATGAGATTGAAAAAAATAATAAGCCTAATATGCCACTTGATTTTGCATTATCTACTGTTTATCAAAAAATGATATTAAAGTTTGGACAACCAGAACTTATAAAAGAGGCGGAAAATAAACCTAAAATTATTTTTTTTATTGGACCAACAGGTGTTGGTAAAACAACAACTATTGCTAAAATTGCATCAAAAAGTTGTGTGGAAGAGAAGAAGAAAATTGCGTTATTAACTACAGATACTTTTCGTATTGCTGCAGCTGAACAATTAAGAACTTATGCAAATATATTAGAAATTCCATTTCGAATCATTTATTCGCCAGAAGAAATTAATCAAGCTGCAAGTGAATTTAGTGAGTTTGATTATATTTTTGTGGATACGGCAGGTCATTCGCATCAAAATATAGAACAAAAAGATGCAATTATTTCTATTTTAAACTCAGTAAAAGAGGAAACAGAAAAAGAAGTATATTTAGTGTTAAGTGCAACTACAAAATATAGAGATTTAGTAAGTATTGCAGAGTCTTATAATGGTATCACAAACTTTAAATTGATTTTTACAAAATTAGATGAAACAAGAGCATATGGAAATCTTTTTAACTTGAGATTGCATACGATGGCACCATTATCATATATTACATATGGACAAAATGTTCCAGATGATATTGAGGCATTTAATCCACAAACAACAGTAAAAAAGATTTTAAGTCAAAATCAATAAAGGAAGGTTAAACAGATGGATCAAGCGCAGCAATTACGTAATATTATAAAAGCAAATCAGGTGCAGACGAAAACTTTAACAAGAGTTATTGCAGTTACAAGTGGAAAAGGCGGTGTTGGCAAATCAAATACTGCAATAAACTTGGCAATTTGGTTTAAAAATATGGGCAAACGTGTTATCATTTTAGATGCAGATTTTGGATTAGCCAATATAGAAATTATGTTTGGTGCAATACCAAAATATAATTTAAGTGATTTGGTACATAGAGGAATGAATATCTCAGACATTATTACTTGGGGGCCGGGAGGAGTTGGATTTATTTCTGGTGGTTCAGGTATTGCAGACTTATCAAATTTAACAAAGGATAATTTAGCATATATTGTTAGAAATTTAGGACAACTTGAAGAATTAGCAGATATTGTTATTGTAGATACAGGGGCAGGTATTTCGGATTCTGTACTTGAGTTTTTAGTATCGAGCGAAGAGGTGTTACTTGTTACAACGCCAGAACCAACTTCGATAACAGATTCCTATTCATTGCTGAAAGCATTAAATAGACACGTTGGATTTTCAAGTGAATTGACACAAGTGAAAATAATTGCAAATAAGGTAAATAAAATTGAAGATGGAGAGGCATTATTTCACAAGCTAAATATGGTTGTTTCAAAATATTTAAAGATTCCAATTACTTATTTAGGAGCAGTACCACAAGATTCTAATTTGGTAAATGCAGTGATGCAACAAATGCCCGTATCTATACAAAATTTGAATGCAAAGTCAACGCATGCATTTGAAAAAATTGCGGCAAAGTTAATGAATGCAGAAGAATTAAATCAAAAAAAGAGAGGGATTTCATCATTTTTTTCTAATTTAATAAAAGATAGAAAATAAATATTTAGAAAGAGGAGGAGTTTTTTCGTGCAAAATTTTGTCGTACCAGGAGTGAAAATTGAATTACAGCTACTAAATAAATCACTTAACAATCGTAAAGAGGAACCAAAAGTATATAATAGTAGAGTAAGTGATGTAATTTCAGATGATAAAATTAGTGTCTCAATGCCAATAGAACAATCAAAACTTATTTTATTGCCTATTAATGCAGAATATAATATGGTTTTATTTTCAAAATCAGGATTATATCAATGTGATATAAAAGTGGTGGATCGTTACAAAGAAAATGGTTTGTATTTTCTTGTACTTGAGATGCTCACTGATTTTAAGAAATATCAAAGAAGAGAGTTTTATAGATATAGTTGTGATTTGAATATAGAAATTAGAAATTTAGTAGAGGAAGAAATAAAATCATCTACTGAACATGAATTTTTTGTTGATAAATCACTTCCTTTAATACATGGAAAAATGGTTGATATTAGTGGAGGGGGATTACGTTTTCTTTTAGATGAACAAATTAATAAAGAAAAGAATATTTATTGTAGTTTTAGCTTAAATATAAATAACCAAGTAAAACACTATAATTTAGTAGGTATGATTGTACGAGCAAATGAGATATTTGATTCGTATTCAGAGTTCGAATGTTGTGTGAAGTTTTTAAATATTAAAAATTTTGAAAGAGAACAAATTATTCAATATATTTTTACAGAAGAAAGAAAAAAAAGAATGTTGAAATAATAAAAATAAGTTACACTATTCACTTATGAGTAAGTGGCGATGTGTTATAATGTGAAGTAAAATAATAGTTAGTTAGGGGAGGATAAAAAGATGGATGTAAGCCAATATTTAGAGATATTTATTGATGAAGCAAAAGAGCATTTACAAAATCTTAACATGCAAATTTTAGAATTAGAGCAAGAACCAGAGAATATGGATACGATTAATGAAGTATTTCGTTCAGCACATTCCTTAAAAGGAATGGCAGGAACAATGGGATATAAGCGTATGCAATTATTAACACACAATATGGAAAATGTTTTTTCAGAAGTTAGAAATGGTGCAATTATTATCAATGCTTCTATGATTGATATTTTATTTCAATGTCTTGATGCTTTAGAAGAATACTTAACTAATATACAAACAAATGCAGATGAGGGTGAAAACGATAATAAACATATTATAAGTGCACTTGATGATATTCTTAATGGAAAATTAAAAGATGAATCAGCGTCAGCTGAAAGTGTTACATCAAGTGAAGCAGAAACAGCAGTAGAAAATAGTGAAAATAAATGGGGAGAAATAACATTTGATGAGGTTTCTTTTCACGTTTTAACTGAAGCAAAAAAAATGGGCAAACATATTATTGGTCTTACTGTACATGTTCAGGAAAGCTGTATTTTAAAAGCAGCTCGTGCATTTTTAGTATTTCGTGCATTAGAAGAACTTGGAGAGATTATTATTTCAAATCCAACTGCACAAGATGTGGAAGATGAAAAATTTGATTATGATTTCAGTATTATTATGATTTCAGAACATGATCTTGATAAAATTATTACTGCTGCAAAAAGCGTATCAGAGATTGAAGCGGTATTTGGAGATTTTGTGGAATTGCCAAGCCAATCACATGAACAACAAGAAGAAGAAAAGGCAGAAAAAGAACTAGAACTTGAGAAAAAAGAGCAACAAGTAACATTAGAAGAAGCAAAAGTTGTTGAGCAAAAAACAACACAAGCTGCTGAACTAGTAGGTGAAAAGAAAAAAGAACAAAAACCAGCAGGTGAAAAGAAAAGCAAACCTGTTGTGAATAGAACTGTACGTGTAGATATTGAAAAATTAGATGTACTTATGAACTTAGTGAGCGAATTAATTATTGCGAAAAATTCTTTAGTTTCTGCATCAACAGCTGAAGGAAATGAGCAAGCAAATGTTGATGAACAAATTGAATATTTAGAGAGTGTTACAACAAATCTTCATGAATCAGTTATGAAAGTTCGAATGGTTCCAATAGAAAGTGTTGTTAACAAATTCCCAAGAATGATTCGTGATTTGCAAAAGAAATTAGACAAAAAAATGGAACTTTATATGTCGGGAGAAGAAACAGAATTAGATCGAACAGTGGTAGATGAAATTGGCGATCCACTAATGCATCTTTTACGTAATTCTGCAGATCATGGTCTTGAAAAAACAGATACAAGAAGAGAAAGAGGAAAGCCAGAAGTAGGGTCAATTTATTTAGATGCATATCAAGATGGAAACAATGTTGTAATTGAAGTAAAAGATGATGGAAATGGAATTGACGTTGAGAAGGTAAAAGCAAAAGCTATCGAACGCGGTACAATTACAGTGGAACAAGCAGCAACAATGACAGAAAAAGAAATTATTAATCTATTATTCTTACCAAGCTTTTCAACAGCAAAAGAGGTTTCAGATGTTTCGGGTAGAGGTGTTGGTTTAGATGTTGTAAGATCAAAAATTGAAGCATTAAGCGGGGAAGTAGAAGTTAAGAGTACGTTAGGTGAAGGTAGTGTTTGGACGATTCGACTTCCATTAACGTTAGCTATTATTCAAGCTCTTATGATTGTAGTTGGAAATGAAAAATATGCAATCTCTCTTGGTAATATCCAAACAATTGAAGATATTGTACCAGAAGACATTAAAATCGTACAATCGAAAGAGGTAATTAATTTAAGAGGAAGTGTAATTCCACTTATTCGATTAAATCAAGTATTAGATATTGATTCGTCAAAATCAAAAGAAGATAATTTAATAGTTGTCATTGTGAAAAAAGGAGATAAACTTGCAGGATTAATTATTGATGAATTAGTTGGGCAACAAGAAATCGTAATAAAATCAATGGGCAAATATATTAATAAAAGTAAAATTATAAGTGGAGCAACTATTTTAGGTGATGGAGAAGTGGCACTTATTTTAGATTCTAATGCATTGATATAGGAAAGAGAGGTGTTTTATAATGGAAGAAGTAGTTTTTGCAGGTACAACACAATTTATTGTGATATCTCTTGGAGAAGAACAATTTGGTATTGATATAAAATATATAGAAAACATAGTGAGAATGCAACATATAACTCGAGTACCAACGGTAGAAGATTACATAAAAGGGGTTATTAATTTACGTGGAGAGGTTATACCAGTTTTAAGTCTTAGATTAAAGATGGGGCTAGCTGAAGATGTATTCACAAAAGACACAAGAATTATCATAATAAAATTAGAACAATTTGGGACATTAGGATTTATTGTTGATCAAGTAAGAGAAGTTCTTACATTAGAAAATGATTCGATTGAAAAAGTATCTTATGATAGTAACAACGAAGATACTAAAAAATATGTTCATGGAATTGGGAGATTTGGTGATTCTTTAGTTTCGCTACTTGATTTAAATTCAGTTGCAATAGAAACTGAATAATGAAAGAATGGATGAAAGGTGGGGGTTTATATGAGTGAATTAACATTAGAAAGCATGTCAACAACGTATTTTGATGTCCTAAAAGAAATTGGGAATATTGGTGCTGGAAATGCAACAACGGCATTAGCAACAATGCTTCAATGTAAAATAGATATGAAAGTTCCACAAGTGAAATTACTTGATTTTAATGAGATTGGGAAAATTCTTGGAGGAGAAGAGCAAGTTCTAGCGGGAATATATTTGGGGGTTGAAGGAGATATTCATGGTAGTATTATGTTTCTTGTGAAAAAAGAAATTGCCATGCATTTAGTAAAAAAATTAATGGGGGGTATGGTTTCAGAAGAGTTTGGAGAAATAGAAATTTCAGCATTAAAAGAAATCTCAAATATTATTACAGGTGCATATTTAAACGCATTAGCTGCTTTAACAAATTTGAAGATTTATCCAACTGTTCCAGATTTAACGATTGATATGGCAGGAGCTATATTAAGTGTACCTGCTATTGAATTCGGACGATTAGGTGATAAAATCTTATTAATACAATCTCAAATATCAGATGAAATTGAGATAGATGGATTTTTTATTATGGTTCCAGACATGGATTCATACGGAAAAATATTGGCATCTTTAGGAATTGCAATATAAACTGGTATGTTACAATTGTATTATTAATATGAACGGAGATAGCTATGGAAATAAGAGTGGGAATGGCTGATTTAAATGTGTGTAGTGGGAAAGATTCTATTTGCACATTAGGATTGGGATCATGTGTCGGTGTAGTATTATGGGATCCAATTACAAAAATTTGCGGCATGGTACATGTAATGCTTCCAGACAGCACAACTATAAAAAATAATCAGAATATTGCAAAATTTGCAGATACAGGAATAGAAGAATTGCTTCGACGTGTAGTAACCAAAGGTGCTAATAAATCAAGACTTGTTGCAAAAATAGCAGGTGGAGCACAAATGTTTGCACTACAAAGCAATGTAAATATGATTCGGATTGGGGAAAGAAATACAGAGGCATGTATTGCAAAGCTGAAAGAATTAAAAATTCCTTTGAAAGCGAATGATACTGGAAAAAATTACGGAAGAACTGTAACATTTTTTCCAGAAACGGGAGAATATCATATTAAAACAATAGGACATCCAATAAAAATTATATAAGAAATGGTAGTTATATATGAAAGAAAAGAAGAAATTTTCCATATTATTTATGTTGATAGCAGGAGCAATTACAAGTTTTTTCAGTTTTTGGATGAAATCTGAATTAGATGTTACACTAATTCGATTACTTGTTGTGCTTATTTTATTCTACTTTTTGGGTATTATCTACGAAAAACTATTAGAGAAAATAGAAGGACAAGTTTCTCCGACTCAAGAGTTAAAAGACTCGGAGGAAGGAAATGTGGTCGAGAAAGAGTAATATAAAGTAATTTGAAGAGAGGTATAATGTGAATGGATCAAAACCAAAGATTGAAGTTGTGGGAGAAATATTCAAAAACACATTCTTTAGATATTAGAGAAGAAATTATTTTAGAATACGCACCTTTAGTCAAGTTGGTGGCGGGTCGACTAAGTATGTATTTGGGAAATAATGTTGAATATGATGACTTAGTAGGGTATGGTATATTTGGACTTATGGATGCAATTGACAAATTTGATTGCAAAAAAAATATTAAATTTGAGACATATGCATCTCTTCGAATTAGAGGTTCTATTTTAGATCAAATTAGAAAAATGGATTGGATTCCTAGAACAATACGACAAAAACAAAGAAAAATTGATACCATAACAAAAGAAATTGAAGCAAGACACGGTCGTGCGGCAACAGATTCTGAGATTGCAAAAGCATTAAGTGTTTCGGAGTCAGAATATATTCAAATTCAATCACAAATGAAAATTACGAATGTAATTTCTCTTAATGAATTTCTAGATCAAGGAAGTGAGATTGCAAATACTGCAGCATCATCAAAACATTATATGATTCCAGAAGAATCAATAGAGCAGGAAGAACTTGGGAAAATGCTAAAAGAAGGATTATCAAGTTTGACAGAAAAGGAACGAAGAGTGATAGAGCTATATTACTATGAAGAGCTTACATTAAAAGAAATAAGTTTTATTCTGGATGTTACTGAATCTCGAATTTCGCAACTTCATACAAAAGGTTTAGAAAAATTAAAAAGTAAAATGGGGAACTATATGGGGATTTTTACGAATTAGAATAGGGAGTTAAAAATGGATGCTTTTTTCCGAATAGTAAATAAAGATTCTGGAACGTATATTGATTTTATTCCAGAAAAAACTAATGGTAAAAAAATAAATATGGAAGAACTTATATCATATTTAGAAGTAAATAATATTGAATTTAATCTAACTACAATAAAAAATATTGTTCATTCATTAAGTTCAGAACAAACTGTAAAAGTAAATGAAAATAAAGGGATTCCGATTCCTGAAAAAGTAGAATATTTTTTAAGTGAAGATAATATGGAGTTGCAAGCAAGAATTATCCCAGGTTCTAATGATGGAGAAGTAATTAGTAAAACTCAAATGTTAAATGATTTAAAATGTATGGGTATCAATTTTGGAATAGTAGAATCCAATATTGATATTTTTTTGTCGGATAAAAAATATTTTACATATTACTTAATAGCAAAAGGTGAAAATGCAGTTCCGGGGAAAGATGCATATGTTGAATACTTATTTGATATTGATCCCAAAGCTCATCCGAAAAGAAAAGAAGATGGAAGTGTAGATTATTTTAATTTAGACATATTTAGTAAGTGTAGTAAGGGTGGTATTTTAGCAAAACTTCATCCGGCGGTAGCAGGTATTTGTGGGAAAAATCTTAAAGGTCAAAGTATAAAACCACAAGTTGTGAAAAAGAAAGTATTAAAAGTAGGGAAAAATGTAGAACTTTCGCCTGATAAAAAAGAGGCATATTCAATGATTGATGGACACGTTGAATTGTCGGGAGAAACCATTGTTGTAAATGATGTAATGATTTTAGAAGAGGTGGATACATCTACAGGCAATATTTCATACGATGGAGATGTGAAAATTACAGGAAATGTAAGAGCAAATTTTGAAATTATTGCAACGGGTAATGTAGAAGTTTTAGGTAGTGTTGAGTCTGCAACGATTGAGGCTGGTAAAAATATTATGATTGCTAGAGGTATGAATGGAATGGGTAAGGGAAAACTTATTGCTGGTGAAAGCATTATGGTTTCTTTTATTGAAAACACTTCAGTTGAAGCAAAAGGTAATATTAAAGCAGGAGCAATCTTATATAGCAATGTATTAGCTGGTACTCATATAAGTGTTGTGGACAATAAAGGAGCAATTACAGGTGGATATCTATGTGCTACAAATTATATTGAAGCAAACATCCTTGGGTCAAAATTAGGTGCAGATACCATATTAGAAGTTGGTGTTAATCCTAATATGAAACAAAAGTATAAAGATCTTCAAAAAGACATATCGGAAGCTAGAAAAACAATTCTTGCTGCAAGTCCTGTTATTGATTCCATAAAAAACAAAATAGCAACTGGTGTAAAGATGCCAAAAGCACAAGTAAAACAAGTGCAGGAGTTATCTAATATTGTAACATTAAAACAAAAAGAATTAATAGGAAAAGAGCAGGAAATTACTACGTTACATCGAATTATACAATTAAGTAATAATTCCTATGTGATAGGGAGAAAAGAAATTTTTCAAGGAACAAAAATTGTAATATCGGATGTTTCCCAAATAGTAAAAGAAACTGTAAAAGAATGTAAGTTTGTAAAGCAAGATGGTGTGATAAAATATCAATCATTTTAAAGGGGGGAAGGCATATGGCAATAGGAAGTGTAGAATTAAATGGTTATATGTCACGTGTTCAAGATTATACGACACAAAAACATAATGAACAACAGAAGCCATTAGTTGATCAAGGGAATTTTGAAAATGCATTTAAAAAAGAAGTGAATGAAAATGTAAAAAAAGTACATGACATGGAAGAAGGCAGAAATCAGCAAAAAAAATTTGATGCCAAAGAAAAAGGGAACGGTCAATATTTTAAAAATAATGATATGAAAAAAGAGAAAAAAAGTAAGAATGAACATAATAAAGATGGAATTGTAAAACCAAAAACGCAAGGTTTTGATTTAAAAGTGTAGAAAAAGGAGTTGTATAGATGGGTATTATAGAAATCGTGATTTTAATTGGGGGCATTTTATTAGTAATAATTAGTTTTTTGTTGCCAGAAAAAATTCACAAAAACTCAGAGGTAATTACGGAAGCAGAAAGAACATATGTGAAAAAAGTAATTGAGGAAGAGATAAGTATAGAAAAAATTGATTTAGAAGAGAAAATTGAAGAATTTATTACAGCTCATATAGAAAAAAATGAACGATTAATGGAACGTTTATCAAATGAAAAAATTATGGCTATCAATGAATATTCAGATACTGTTCTAGAACAAATACACAAAAATCAAGAAGAAGTTTTGTTTTTATATGATATGTTAAATAATAAACAAACACAGATAAAAAATACAATTTCAGATATTTCAAATAAAGTAAAAGATGCTTCTATAGCGGAAGAACTTATAGAAAATAAAAATATCGTATCGAATGAGATACAAATGAGTAGTAAAAAAGAAAGTGAAAATAACACAACTGTTATAAAAGAAGAACCGAAAGAAGAAAAAGTTACAAAAAAAAGAAAAAGAAATAATGCAAAAGTAGAACTTAACTTTGATACAACAGAAGAAGGAAATAATAATGATATGATACTTTCTTTGCATAATGAAGGAAAATCGAATATGGCAATTGCGAAAGAATTAGGACTAGGTGTTGGAGAAGTGAAACTAGTAATAGATCTTTTTCAAGAACTATAGAAAAGAGAGGATTACTATTAGTATGAAACTAAAATATTATTTGCGCGGGCTTGGATTAGGAATTCTAGTTACATTTTTACTTATGTTCAATTTAAAAAAAGATTCATCTATGACAGATGAGGAGATTATTAAGCGAGCGAAAGAACTGGGGTATATAGAAAGCCAGGTATTAACGAATATTTCAAATGAATCTGAGACAGGGACAGAACTAGAATCGGAGGTTGAATCTGAGATAGAGACAGAACTAGAATCGGAGGTTGAATCTGAGACAGGGACAGAACTAGAATCGGAGGTTGAATCTGAGATAGAGACAGAATTAGATTCGAAGGTTGAATCTTGGAAAGAAACAGAGTCTAATCAAGAAGATGAAACATATTTTATTGTTACTGTTAGTAGTGGTGATGGTTCAGAAACGGTTAGTAGAAAACTATTTGAACAAGGAGTGATTGAATCAATAGAAGAGTATAATCGATTTTTGATAAAGAATGGTTATGATAAAAAAATCAGAGTAGGTCAACATGAAATTCCAAAAGGAGCAAGTGATTTAGAAATTGCAGAAATTATAACATCTAGAAAAATCAACTAAGAAAATATATTGCATATGAAAAAAAAACGTGATATAATGTAAAAGTTGTAAAAAAACACGTATATGGATTATTATCGGTTCCTTTTTTGATAAAAAGAGGTGGTAATGGAAGTTCAATATTCTAGAAGTATACGGAAGCACCCTGAAAACAGGAAATTAAACCAAATGGAGGAAAAAACAATGGGCGTTATTTCAATGAAACAATTATTAGAAGCAGGTGTTCACTTTGGACATCAAACAAGAAGATGGAATCCTAAGATGGCACCATACATCTTTACAGAAAGAAATGGAATTCATATTATCGATTTACAAAAATCGGTAGGAAAAGTGGATGAAGCTTACAATGCAATTTCAGAAGTTGCAAATGCAGGTGGAACAGTTTTATTTGTAGGAACTAAAAAACAAGCACAAGATGCTGTGAAAACAGAAGCAGAACGTTGTGGAATGTACTATATAAATGAAAGATGGTTAGGTGGTATGCTTACCAACTTTAAAACAATTCGTTCAAGAATTGAAAGATTAAAAGCAATCGAAACAATGTCTGAAGATGGAACTTTTGATGTTCTTCCTAAAAAAGAAGTTATTCAACTTAAAAAAGAATGGGATAAACTTGAAAAGAACTTAGGTGGAATTAAAGATATGACTCGTGTTCCAGATGCAATTTTCGTTGTAGATCCTAAAAAAGAAAGAATTTGTGTTCAAGAAGCACATACTTTAGGAATTAAATTAATTGGTATCGGTGATACAAATTGTGATCCAGAAGAATTAGATCATATCATTCCAGGTAATGATGATGCAATTAGAGCAGTAAAATTAATCGTAGCAAAAATGGCAGATGCAATCATTGAAGCAAACCAAGGTGAAGCTGTGTATACAGAAGAAGTTATGGTTGAAGGAACAGATATGGAAGATATTGCACAAGCAGAATAGTTTGAAAAATAGAAAAAAATGGAGGATATGATAATGGCAATCACAGCAGCAATGGTAAAAGAATTAAGAGAAAAAACCGGAGCAGGTATGATGGACTGTAAAAAAGCTCTTAACGAAACAAACGGTGATATGGACGCAGCGATTGAGTTCTTAAGAAAAAATGGACAAGCAAAGGCAGAAAAAAAAGCTGGAAGAATCGCAGCAGAAGGATTAT
Source organism: Lachnospiraceae bacterium (assembly GCA_051653625.1). Lineage (GTDB taxonomy): Bacteria > Bacillota > Clostridia > Lachnospirales > Lachnospiraceae > SFDP01. Next base: position 50,297 of record JBOFWM010000041.1, on the reverse strand, counting down.
GCCGTGTTAATGTAGAAGGTAATACAGCAGCAATCGTAGAAGTAAATTCAGAAACAGACTTTGTTGCTAAAAATGATGAATTCACTTCATTTGTAGATGGAGTAGCTGCACAAGCTATGGCAACATCTACAGCAAATCTTGAAGAATTTTTAGCAGAAAAATGGAATCTAGATGCTAGCAAAACAGTAAAAGAAGTATTACTTGAAAAAATTGCTTTAATCGGAGAAAATTTAACAATTAGAAGATTTGAAAAAGTAGTTGCTGAAAATGGATTCGTTGTATCTTATACACATGCAGGCGGAAGAATTGGTGTTATTGTTGAAGCTGATTCAGATGTAGTAAATGATGAAGTAAAAGAAGCATTAGCAAATGTTGCAATGCAAATTGCTGCACTTGCACCAAAATATGTTTCTCAAGATGATGTATCAGAAGAATTTAAAGAGCATGAAAAAGAAATCTTAATGGCTCAAATAGCACAAGATCCAAAAATGGCTGGAAAACCAGAAAAAGTTATTGAAGGTGCGGTTATTGGTAGATTAAATAAAGAATTAAAAGAATACTGTTTATTAGAACAAGCTTATGTAAAAGCTGAAGATGGAAAACAAACAGTAAAAGCTTATATTGAAAGTGTTGCAAAAGCAAATGGAGCAAATCTTTCAATTAAGAAATTCGTTCGTTTTGAAACAGGCGAAGGAATTGAAAAGAAAGAAGAAAATTTTGCAGCTGAAGTTGCAGCACAATTAGCATAATATATTTCGTACAATTTAGGATCTCTATATCAGAAAAGATATAGAGATCTTTTTGTATATAAAAATGAGAAAAAAAGATTATGATTGCACATAAAAAAGTTCAATGATATAATGAAAAAAACTTTGTCGTATAAAAATCAAAAGTATTTTGAGAGGTGCATATGAATGAAATCAAAAGTGTTCTAATGGAATTGGAACAATTATTACAGGAAAAGTCTAGTAATGAGCTTATCAAAGAATGTATAGAGTTGGGTGGAAGTGAAGAAAACTTATTAAAAGCATCCTTTTCGTCTGAACAATTAATTCAAATAAAGACATGTTTAGAACATAAAATGGATATTAATATTTTTTTTGAAAAACAATATGATTCTTTTCAAATGAGAGAAATACGAAAAGGGATTTTATTAGGAATTGATTTAAGACAATTTGAAGAGGAATACGATTGGTTACAAATTCGACAAATACGAAAAGGGATCGAAAGTAAAGTTGCAGTAACGACATATCTAAATCCGAAATTTTTATCACTTCATATGGAGGAAATTAGACTTGGATTAGAAAAAAAATTAGATGTGAGTATTTATTCCGACACAAAATATGATTGGTATCAAATGAAAGAAATTAGGCTTGCGTTAGAAGAAAAGGTACCAGTACAAAGTTTACTTGATCCTTCTTACAGTCATATAACAATGGAACAAATTAGAATAGGATTAAAAAATAAATTTCCAATAATAGATTTAGTAAAAAAAGGTTTTTCTGATTTTATTTTAAAAATATTTAATGATGCATATTCAAATAATATTGATATCTTAAATTATATCCTTGAGGGCTATGATGAATCTCAATTAGAAGTTATTGTAAAATGCGAATTAAATAATATAGATATTAAACCTTGGCTAAATCCTATGTTTCATGGACAACAATTAGAAGAAATAAGACTAGGAAAAAAATCTAGATTAAACGTTGATTTATATGCTACAGGTCAATATAATTGGCAGCAAATGAGAGAAATAAGAATAGGGTTATTTGAACGTCTTCCAGTAGAATTTTATTCTAGTCCATGGTTCCAGTGGCAACAGATGAGAGAGATTAGAATGGGATTAGAAATTGGAATTCCAGTAATGACGTATGCAAATCTTGAATTCACATCACAACAGATGAGAGAAATGAGACTTCAGTTAGAAAATGAAGAAACACAAAATAATTTCGATGAAGATCAATCACATGAAATTATAAGAGGACTTGAAATGGGACTTGATGTAAATTCATATGCAAATGCATCAATTTCTTCAAAAGAAATGAGACAGATTAGAAAAAATTTAACAGAAAAAGCTAGCAGTAGAATAGGAGAGCGATACGATGGATATGCTTTCAATGAATGAGAATAAAATATTGCTTACAATTGATGAAGAATGTATGGAAGCAAGTATATATATTACACCTAGCGAAAATGAACAGATAAAAAAAGAAGAAATTCATAAAGTTTTAGAGGAAAATGGAGTTAAATATGGTCTGTTGCCTTATGAAATAGAGAAGGTTGTAACAGAAGAATTATATTGTCAAAATGTAATTGTTGCAAAAGGGAAAAAACCAATTGATGGGTCGGATGGATTTTATAAATTTAATTTTAATCAGAATTTTTCTAGAAAGCCAAAGATTAATGAAGATGGTACAATTAATTATTTAGAATTAAGTATGTATGAAGAAGTAGAACAAGATAAATTAATTGCATCTTATTATAAAGCAACAAAAGGAATTATGGGATTTACGATTAAAGGAAAATTGATTTTACCTAAAAATGGGAAAGACATACCACCGATTAAAGGAAAAAACTTTTATTTAAGTGAAGACGGAATACATTATTATGCAGAAGTTACAGGAACTATAAACTTGACCGACGATAATAATATAAATATAGAGCCAATTTATGTTCATAAGGGGAACTTAACTGTAAAAGATGGTAATATTCATTTTAAAAAAAATGTACATGTTACTGGAAATGTAGAGTCAGGTCTTTCAATTATTGCAGGCGGAGATATTGTTATTGATGGAGTTGTTGAATCTTCTAAAATCATTTCCGGTGGAGATATTATTATCAGAAAAGGTTGCTTAGGAGCTGAAAAATGCATAATTGAAGGGAAAGGGAACTTATCAGCAAGCTTTTTAGAGGCGGCAACCGTACATGTTGAAAAAGATATTAATTGTGGTAATATTATTAGAGGAAATGTAACTGCTGATGGTAAAATTCATGTTTTGGGAAAACGAGCTGCAATCATTGCAGGAATAACATATGGAAAATCAGGAATTATTGCAAGTCAAATTGGAAATTCTAGAGGAATTAAGACGGTTGTACGCGCAGGTGTTACTGAAAATAATCAAGAAAAATATAAAGAATTTAAAAAAAGAATAGAAAAAATACAGAATGAATTATCGATTTTTTATGAAAATTTGATTGAAACACATCCTTATTATGATAAAATTGTGTTAGCAGTTAATACAAAAGAAGAAGAATTATTGAAAGTGAAAGAAGAATTGCGTATGGTATTAGAAAAAGCGGGGAAGGCATCTAATGCTACAGTAATTTGTAAACATAATATTTATCCAGGAACGATAATAGACATTACTGGTGAGTATTATTCTGTAACAGAAGAATTAATGGAAGTTCGTTTTTATAAACATAATGGAAAAATAAATAAGGGAGGATTAGAATAATTTGAATGATAAAAAAATATTAATTGTAAATAGTCAAGAGATTGACATTGCTATGATTTCTACTGTGTTTTACAATGAATACAACATTATAGATGATGCAGAGACTTTTGATGTGGCAAAAGATAAAATAAAACACTTTAAAAATGAAATCGCTTTGATAATTATTGATTTGGATAAAGAAAATTTAGAAGCTGTTGAATTTATTAAATCTATGAAAGAAGAAGGTATTTTAAGAATAATTCCTTTTGTAGCAATTGTAACACACCAAACAATTGAATTACAACGTACGATGTATTCATTAGGTTTGTTAGAAATAATGGAAAAATCTTTTGATGCAGAAGTTATGGAATATAAAATTAAAAATCTTTTGCATTTGTATGAAAGAAAAAATATATTGGAGAATCAAGTAATAGAACAAGAATGTACAATATTTGAACAAAAAGATTTGATTCAAAAGTCAAATTATCATATTATTGATATATTATGTACGGTTGTTGAATTTAGAAACTTAGAACTAGGAAGTCATATCACTAGGATGAGAGAATTTACAAGAATTCTAGCAACTGAAATTATGAATCGGTTTCCTGAATATCATTTGTCAAATCAAGAAATTAATGATTTTGCATATGCAGCAGCTATGCATGATGTTGGGAAAATTGCGATTCCGGATTCTATTTTACTTAAGCCAACAAAACTTACACCAGAAGAAAAAAGTGTTATGAAAACACATACTATGCGTGGTGGAGAAATTGTTGAGATGTTATTGAAAATGAATGATACAAAATATAGGAAGATTTGTCAAAATATTGCTGCATATCATCATGAAAAATATGATGGAAAAGGATATCCCAAAGGACTTATGCAAGATGAGATTCCAATAGAAGCTCAAATCGTTGGATTAGCAGATGTATACGATTCTCTAATCAGTGAAAGAACATATAAAATTGCGTATTCAAGAGAAAAAGCATTTGACATGATAATGAATGGGGAATGTGGAATTTTTAACCCTAAATTATTAGAATGCTTTTCAAGAAAGAAACATGAGATTGAAAAAATAGTAGAAAAAATAAAATAGAAATAGAGTGTTAGATGGACGAAAATAATAAATTAGACAAACGAAAAAAGAGAATAAAATTAATTAAAATATATCTTATTGTATTTATTTGTTTTTTTATGATTCTTCCATCTATTCTTATGGTTATTTTTCTTTTTCGCATACAAAAATTAGAAAAAGAAATTGAAATGATGGAAATTCAAATTACTGATTTTTTGTATGATGATAATAGTCAAAAGAATGAAATTAAAAAAAATGAAGAATCAATACAAGGTGAAAAAATTTCTAGTAGTTTAGATGAAAGTAATCTTTTAGATGCAAGAAAGGTATATTTAACTTTTGATGATGGACCGAGCATTCATACGAAAGAAATATTAGAAATATTAGATACTTACAATGTGAAAGCAACATTTTTTGTAAATGGGCATGTAGGTGAAGTGTATAAAGAATTGTACGTTGAAATTATTGAGAGAGGTCATACTTTAGGTATGCATTCCTTTAGTCATGTATATAGCGAAATCTACAGTTCGCTTGAACAATACCAAAATGATGTAAAAAAACTACAAGATTATTTGGAAGAAGTTACAGGAACACGAAGTCTAATCTATCGATTTCCAGGTGGAAGTAGCAACCAAGTTAGTAGCATTTCAGCACAAAGTATGATAGAATGGCTTTATACGGAAGATATTGAGTATTATGATTGGAATATTTCGAGTAATGATGCAAGTAGTAAAAAACTTTCTGCTGAGGAAATTTATGAAAATTGCATTAAAGATATTGAGGATTATTCAAATGCTACTATTTTGTTTCATGATGCACCAGACAAACTAAGTACAATAGAAGCATTACCATCTATTATTGAATATATCTTAGATTTAGAAAATACATATATTTTACCGATATCTAAAAAGAGCACACCTGTGCATCATATAAAGAATACAAACGAGGAATAATGGAGGAATTTTTTTCATGGGTTTTTTTCAAGATTTAAAAGAAGATATATCGCAAGCGGTAAATGAATTAGTACCTGAAGAAATGGAGCAAATATCTGAGGATATAGTAGAGATAAAAGAAGAAAAGGTAATAGAAATTGATACGAATCCATTTAAGGCTGAAAATAATATAAAAAAGGAAATGGAAGAAATAAAAGAAAAAATGCAAGTAGAAAAAGAAGTATATTATAAAGCTCCCGTAGAAAAAAAGATAAATATGAATGCAATATTTGACCAAAGTGCAAATGATGAAACTGCAAATATTTCTTCTGGAATGATTATACGAGGAGAAATATCAAGTCAAGGTTCTCTTGATTTAATGGGAGAAGTATATGGCGATATTGATGTTTTAGGAAAGTTGAATATTGTTGGAAAAGTAGAAGGTAATTCGAAAGCAGCAGAAGTTTTTGCAGATGATGCAAAAATTATAGGAGAAGTACAAAGTTCAGGAAGTATTAAAATTGGACAAAATTCAGTAATTATAGGAAATATTTTTGCAAATAGTGCTGTGATTGCTGGGGCAGTTAAAGGAGACATTGATGTACATGGACCAGTTATATTAGATACTTCAGCTATTGTTATGGGCAATATCAAATCTAAATCTGTTCAAATTAATAACGGTGCAGTGATAGAGGGAATGTGTTCTCAATGTTATGCAGATGTTAGTCCTACATCATTTTTTGATGATTTTAAATAAACAATAGAAATTGGAAAGGCAATTATGAAAAGAATATTATTGAAATTAAGTGGCGAGGCACTTGCTGGAGAACAAAAAACAGGTTTTGATGAGGCGGTAGTTCGAAACGTTGCATTACAAGTAAAAGAAATTATAGATTCAGGCATGGAAATAGGTATCGTAATTGGTGGAGGAAATTTTTGGCGCGGTCGTACAAGTGAAAATATCGATCGAACGAAAGCCGATCAAATTGGAATGTTAGCGACAATTATGAATTGTATCTATGTGTCTGAGATTTTTAGAAGCGTAGGAATGACTACAAATATTTTGACTCCTTTTGAGTGCGGAAGCTTTACAAAATTATTTTCAAAAGATAGAGCAAATAAATATTTCAAAAAAGGTCAAGTTGTTTTTTTTGCAGGAGGAACTGGTCACCCATATTTCTCGACAGATACAGGAGTTGTATTGCGCGCTATTGAAGTAGAAGCAGAAGCGATCTTACTTGCAAAATCAATTGATGGTGTATACTCAGATGATCCTATGAAAAATAAAGATGCAATTAAATATGATGAAATTACTATTGCAGAGGTAATTGAAAAGGATCTACAAGTTGTTGATATGACAGCATCTATTCTTGCGAAAGAAAATAAAATGCCAATGTGGGTATTTGGATTAAATGAAGAAAATAGCATTGTTAATTCTTTAAAAGGAAAATTCAATGGTACAAAAGTTATAATATAAAATTTGAAGGAGTATTAAAAATGGATCAAAGATTACAAAGTTTAGAAGAAAAAATGAGTAAAGCAGTGGAGTTTTTATTAGCAGATTATCAAACCATTCGTGCAGGAAGAGCAAATCCTCATATTCTTGATAAAATTAAGGTAGATTATTATGGAACACCGACACCTATTCAACAAGTAGGAAATATTTCGGTTCCTGAGGCAAGAATGATTCAAATATCACCTTGGGAAAAAAGTTTAATTAAAGAAATTGAAAAAGCAATCTTATGCTCAGATATTGGAATTACACCAAATAATGATGGTACAATCATTCGCCTTGTGTTTCCAGAATTAACAGAAGAAAGAAGAAAAGAACTTGTTAAAGATGTAAAGAAAAAAGGAGAAGATGCAAAAGTTGCTATTCGTAATATTAGAAGAGATGGAAATGATGCTTTTAAAAAGTTAGCAAAAGAAGATGTATCAGAAGATGAAATTAAAGGATTAGAAGATAAATTACAAAAATTAACAGATAAATATATTAAAGAAATTGATCAAGCAATTGAAGTAAAATCTAAAGATATATTAACCGTATAAATGATTAGAAAGACAGGCAAACATGTCTGTCTTTTTTTAAAGAATAAAGTGGTGAAGGGAGCTATGAGATGAATATTCCAACTCATATTGCAATTATACTTGATGGTAATGGAAGATGGGCAAAGAAAAAAGGTATGCCTAGAAATTATGGACACATGCAAGGCGCAAAGGCAGTAGAAAATATATGTGAGCATGCCTATAATATGGGGGTAAAGTATTTAACCGTATATGCTTTTTCTACAGAAAACTGGAATAGACCGAAAGAAGAAGTAGATGCTCTTATGAAAATACTTCGTAATTATATGACTAATTGTTTGAAGCGTGCACAAAAAAATAATATGTGTGTTCGAGTGATTGGAGACAAATCGGCATTAGATGAGGATATCAGAGAAAAAATAATTAAATTAGAAGAAGCAACAAAACATAATACAGGTCTTCATTTTCAAATCGCATTAAACTATGGAGGTAGAGATGAAATTGTAAGAGGGATCAAACAGATTGTACAATGTGTAGAACATAAAACATTAGAAATTGATGATATAACAGAAGAAACGATAAATAATGTTCTTGATACGCATCATATTCCAGATCCAGATTTACTTATTCGTACATGTAACGAATTTAGAATTTCTAATTTTTTATTATGGCAATTAGCATATACAGAATTTTATTTTACCGATATTGCATGGCCAGATTTTACAAAAGAAGAATTAGAAAAAGCTATTTTAGCATATAATAATAGGACTAGGAAATTTGGCCTAATTAAAGAGGAATAGCAAAGAAAGGAAAGAAGATGTTTAAAACCCGATTATTTAGTAGTATTATTCTTGTATTTATTGCAATGACGACAATTATCAGTGGTAATATTATTCTTGCTGTTACATTATGGGCCATTTCTATTGTCGCATTTATTGAATTATCTCTTGCATGTGGAGTTGCTACTACAAGAAAAGATTCCTTATTTGGGGTAGGATATCTTGCAATTACAGCATATTATGTTGCATTGTATTTTACACAAAGTGAAGAAATTTTAATCCTTCCAATTATAATCGCTTTTTTTGGATTTTTATTTGTGTATGTATTTGCTTTTCCAAAGTACAAAGCAGAACAAATTATGGCAGCATTTTTTGTCTTATTTTATGCACCTGTAATGTTTTCATTTGTCTATTTGACAAGACAATTAGAATATGGAATTTATCTTGTATGGATGATATTTATTGCATCATGGATAAGTGATACATGTGCATATCTTGTTGGAATGTTACTTGGAAGACATAAGCTTGCACCAATTTTAAGTCCTAAAAAATCAATTGAAGGTGCAATTGGAGGTGTAGTTGGTTCTGCAATTGTTGGAGCTATTTATGGATTTATTTTAGTAGAAAACATAATAATAGATCAAAAAGTTACGCTTATTTTTGCCGTACTAGGAGCAAGTGGAAGTTTGATTAGCCAAATGGGAGATTTAGCAGCATCTGCAATAAAGAGAAATAATGAAATCAAAGATTATGGAAATCTTATTCCAGGACATGGTGGAATTATGGATCGATTTGATAGTGTAATAATAACTGCTCCTATGATTTATTTTTTATCTATTTTATTAATTCATGAAATAAAATAAGGTTAAAAGAAAGGTATACTAAGGAATATGAAAAAGATTGCAATATTAGGGTCGACAGGATCTATTGGAACACAAACATTAGAAATTGCAAGAAAAAATTGCGAATTAGAAATAGTAGCATTGGCAGCAAAAAGTAATACCATACTTTTAGAAAAACAAGTAAGAGAATTTATGCCAAAGGTAATTGCTATATGGGATGAAGAAGCGGCAAAGGAATTATCAATTAAACTAGCTGATTTGGATGTTACAGTTTTGAGTGGGATGGATGGTCTTTTATACATTTCAACAATGGAAGATATTGATATTGTTGTAACTGCTTTGGTAGGAATGATAGGAATTCGACCAACCATTGAGGCAATTAAAGCAGGAAAAAATATTGCACTTGCAAATAAAGAAACATTGGTAACGGCAGGTCATATTATAATGCCTTTAGCAAAAGAGAAAAATGTTTCCATTTATCCTGTAGATAGTGAACATAGTGCAATTTTTCAATCTTTAAATGGAGAGCATAAAAACCAAGTTTCTAAGATCATATTAACTGCATCAGGAGGCCCTTTTTTAGGGAAAACAAAAGAAGAGTTAGAATATGTTACACTTAAGGAGGCACTGAAACATCCAAATTGGGCAATGGGGAAAAAAATTACCATTGATTCATCGACTTTAGTAAATAAAGGATTAGAAGTTATGGAAGCAAAATGGCTATTTGATGTGAACGTGGATCAAATACAGGTGGTAATTCATCCACAAAGTATTATTCATTCTATGGTTGAATATGTGGATGGAGCAATTATGGCTCAACTTGGAACACCAGATATGAAGCTTCCGATTCAATATGCTCTTTTTTATCCTGATAGAAAAGAAATGGAAGGAAAAAAACTAAACTTTCATGAAATAAAAAATTTGACATTTGATAAGCCTGATATGGATACCTTTAGAGGACTACAACTTGCATATGATGCATTAACAATTGGAAATAGTATGCCAACTGTTTATAATGCTGCAAATGAGTTAGCAGTAAGTTTGTTTTTAGAAGAAAAGATATCTTATTTACAAATTACTCAATTGATAGAAGAAACAATGGAAAAACATAAGATTGTAAAAAATCCATGCTTAGAAGACATTATAGAAATAGAAAAAGAAAGCCATCAGTTTATTGAAGAAAAAGTAAAGAAAGGTTTGACTAAATGACAATTATTTTATTTATAATCATATTTGGTGTGATTGTACTTGCTCATGAGTTTGGGCATTTTATAATAGCTAAAAAAAATGGAATTCATGTAGTAGAATTTTCTATAGGCATGGGACCTAAAATTTTTTGTGTTCATAAAAATGGTACAGATTATGCCTTACGTTTGCTACCGATTGGCGGAGCATGTATGTTTGAAGGAGAAGATGGTTTGAATCCTTCAGAAAATGGAAAAACGGAAGGTGCATTTAATAGTGCACCAGTTTGGGTACGCATTGCTTCAGTTGCAGCAGGTCCTTTTTTGAATTTTGTTTTAGCATTCTTTTTTGGAATCATTTTAGTCTGGGCAACTGGAACAGACCGTCCAGTTATTAATGGGTTAATAGAAGGATATCCAGCAATGGAAGCAGGATTATTGCCAGGTGATGAAGTTATTAGAATGAATGGAACAAAGATATACGTTGCTAGAGAAATTTATATTAACACTTATATAAATGGTGGAAAAACAATGACTATTGATGTGCTTCGAGATGGTGAGGAACTTCAAGTTACGATTACTCCACAGTATAATGAGGAAGAGGATCGATACCTTGTAGGATTTGCAGGATATGGAGAATATGTAGATGGAAAAAATTTGTCTATTTTTAAATATGCATATTATGAAGTAAGATACGGAATGATTTCAACAATCAAAAGCCTAGGAATGCTTGTAAGTGGAAATGCATCAAAAGATGATATTTCAGGACCAATTGGGATTGCACAAGTTATAGGTGAAGTTTCAGAAGCAGCAGCGCCGTATGGAATAGGCGTTCTTGTATTAAATATGATTAATATAGCAATGCTTCTAAGTGTAAATTTAGGAGTGCTTAATTTATTACCACTACCAGCGCTTGATGGTGGGAGACTTGTTTTCTTATTGATTGAAGCTATACGTGGGAAAGCAATACCAGCAGAAAAAGAAGGTATGGTTCATTTTGCAGGATTTGTAGCACTTATGATTTTAATGGTAGTTGTAATGTATAATGATATTATCAGATTATTTTCGTAGAAAAAGAAAGGGAAAAGATCCCCTTTCTTTTTTTGTGCAACATTACTCTTGCTAAATAAGTAATTACAGGTAAAATAAATATAGAATAACTATTTCTTGAATTGTCTTATCTAATATAAAGATTCTTAATTTAAATTGCATGTCGCAAATTTTTCCAATCATTATAAAACTTAAGGGGGAACCAACCATTAAAAGGAAGAAAACAAGGTATCATTGTGCCCAAATTTGGCAAGCTGGAAAATGTAAAAAAAATGAAGATGCCATCGGGATATCTATTGTATCAAATCGATATTCGACAAAAGCTATTTTAGTAGTTTGTGATGGAATTGGTGGACTAGAAGAGGGGGAAATAGCAAGTGGATATGTTGTAGAAGAAGTAATACGATATTTTTGTATGACAACTTTTGGAATAAGAAAAATAAAAAAATTATATCAACAATTATTTTTAATTGATATGGAGATAAAAAAATATGGAGAAAGAAAAGGTATCAAGTTAGGGTCTACGTGTTTAATTGTTTTCATTGAAAATGCGAAATTTTATGCATTATCTATTGGAGATTGTATGCTTTACAAAGGGAAAAGAAATGGAAAAGTAAAACAAATATTTAAGAGTTCTTTAAAAAATCAACCATTACAAAATGCCATTGGAATTGGCGCATATCAAAGGCCACTTTGTAAAAGAGGCGTTATAAAAAAAGAGGAATATTTATTGCTTTGCAGTGATGGATTTCATTATGGTCTCACAAAAAATGAAATAGAGCTGTATTTTAAAAATATGAAAGAAGAAGATATGTTAAGACGTTTAGAAACAGTAAAACAATTAAAAATTGCTGGGAATGAAAAAGACGATATTTCTGCAATTCTTTGCAGAAGAAAATGGTAAAGGAAGTGTTTGTTTTATGAATGAAAATAGATATAGAAAGATAAAAACTCTTAGCAAGAATGAGACTCGAGAAGTATATTTAGCATACGATAAAATTTTGGAAAAACAATGGATAATAAAAGAAGTGCAATCATTAGAGGAAACAGAAGTATATGTTTTGAAAACAATTATATGTGAATATTTTCCAAGAATTGTAGATGGGTTTATTGAAGAGGGCAAACAATGGATTGTAATGGATTATATTGAAGGAAGTACATTGGAAGATATTATACAAGTACGAAGAATTACAATCAAAGAAGCAGAAGAAATATTTATGAAAATATGCAGTGCTATTAAGGAATTACATAAAAGAAGCGAGCCCATTCTTTATTTAGATTTAAAACCTTCTAATATTATTATAAATGGGAGAGGACAACTTTTTTTAATTGATTTTGGAAGTTGTTATAGAAAAAATATGGATAATTATAGAGCAAGTGGAACTATTGGATATGCAGCGCCTGAATTGTTACATTTTACATTTGGGAATAATACATTAAAGGAATATAGCGATTATTTTAGTCTTGGAATGGTATTATTTTCTATTTTAGATTATAAAAAATATGGATTGCCATTGGTACAAACAAAAAATATATCAGAAAAGGCAATTCAAAGAATGTTACCACATGCACCTAAATACTTATGTGATATTATTGCAAAATGTATTAAGGGAAAGGGGGAAGATCGATATCAAGAAATAGAGCAGATTGTGGTTGATTTTACTGAAAAAAGAGTATTGCCAAAAGTATTTTTTGAAAAAAGTGAAAAAAATACATGGAATTTGGAAAAAATAGAAGTTCATTCAAGGTGTTATAAAAATTTAAAATGGATTCTTAAGTAAATGGAACCCTAAATTTATAGATTGAATTGTAGAAAAGAATAATTTATAATAAACTTGTATTTTGTATGAATGGCATATGTATGAAAGGATTCAACGATGAAAACTTATAGAGAGAAAACAAAAGAAATTGTAATAGGCAATAAAAAAATTGGTGGTGGGAATCCTATTTTAATACAATCTATGACAAATGTCCCTACAGAAAATATAAATGAATGTATTGAACAAATCAAGCGTTTAGAGAAAGCTGGATGTGAAATTATTCGATGCACAGTTCCAACGTTAGAGGCGGCAAAAGCAATTGCTGTTATAAAAAAAGAAATTTCTATCCCATTAGTTGCAGACATTCATTTTGATTATAAGATGGCAATTGCTGCAATCGAATATGGTGCAGATAAGATACGTATTAATCCAGGTAATATAGGTTCAATAGACAAAGTTGAAGCAGTAGTAGAGGCGGCAAAAGAAAAAAATATTCCTATTCGTATTGGAGTAAATAGTGGATCTTTAGAAGCTCATTTAATAGAAAAATATAGTGGGGTAACTGCAAAAGGGCTTGTGGAAAGTGTCTTAGATAAGGTTGCAATGATTGAACAATTTGGTTATACAAATTTAGTTTTAAGCATTAAATCTTCAGATGTATTAATGTGTGTAGAAGCACATAAAATATTAGCGGATCAAACAAAGTATCCAATACACGTAGGTATTACAGAATCTGGAACAATTCATAGTGGAAATATTAAATCGTCCATTGGATTGGGATTGATTTTAAATGAAGGGATTGGTGATACGATTCGTGTGTCTTTGACAGGTGATCCAGTGGAGGAGATAAAATCAGCAAAAGTTATTTTACGTACTTTGAATTTAAGAAAAGGTGGAATTGAAGTAGTAAGTTGTCCTACTTGTGGAAGAACTAAAATTGACTTAATTAAACTTGCTAATAAAGTAGAAGAAATGGTTGCAGATATTCCGTTAGATATTAAGGTTGCTGTAATGGGATGTGTTGTAAATGGACCAGGAGAAGCAAAAGAAGCAGATATTGGCATTGCAGGAGGATGTAAAGAAGGATTGCTTATAAAAAAAGGCGAAGTTTTAAGAAAAGTACCGGAAGAAGAACTTTTAGAGACTTTAAAACAAGAGCTTCTTCATTGGAATGATTAGTTATAACAGGAAAGGATTAAAATGAGTCAATTATTTCTAAATGTTTTTCCGACTTTAAAATTGGAAAAAAAGCTTGCACAATTAATGGAACAAGCAAAGATTTTACGAATTAAAAGCAATAAAAAAACAGAATTTTTACGAATTTATATAGAGTCTAATTATTTAATTGAAAAAGAATTTATTTATGAAGTGGAGAAGGAAATAAAAAAGCAGTTATTTTCAAAGCAAGATACGTTAATAAAGATTCAAGAAAAGTTTCGATTATCAAGTCAATATAATCGTGAAAATTTACTAGATGCTTATTTATCAAGTATTTTATTAGAATTAAAAGAGTATAATCGTATTTTATATAATATGATGAAACAGGCAACAATTGTATTCAAAGATGGACAAGAAATAGAACTCATCCTTTTTGAATCTGTGCTTGCAAGAGAAAAAGAAAAAATTTTACAAGATATTTTAGAAAAAATAATAGTAGAGCGTTGTGGAATTGCAGCAACGTTCTCTTTTTCATATAAAAATAAATCATTAGAAAACCAAGAATTCGATGAAGCAATTATTAATAAACGAGTGCAAGAGATTACAAAAATGGCAGAAGAAGCAATAGAAAATGTAGAGGAGAATAAAAAAGACGTTAAAAAAGAAGGAAATAAAGAAGCTACAAAACCTTCGGAAACAAAAGAATTTAGAAGACCTGTTAAGCGCTCTGATAATCCAGATATATTCTTTGGAAGAGATTTTGTAGAAGAAACCACTTTGATAGAAGATATTATTGGAGAAATTGGAGAAGTAACAATACAAGGTGATGTTATTCGATTTGATAAGAGAGAAATTAAGAATGAAAAATCGATAGTTATGTTTGATGTTACTGATTATACCGATACAATTACAGTTAAAATCTTTGTTCAAAATATACAATTAGACGAAATTAGTGAAAATTTGAAAAAAGGTTGTTGTGTGAAATTACGAGGAGTTGCCGTTGTAGATAGTTTTGATAAAGAACTTACGATAAGTTCTGTAATAGGAATAAAAAAAGTAAAACAACAAGTAACAACAAGAATGGATCATAGTATTAAAAAGAGGGTAGAACTTCATTGCCATACGAAAATGAGTGATATGGATGGTGTAACAGATGCAAAGGTGCTCGTAAAAAAAGCATATGAATGGGGACATAGTGCAATTGCCATTACAGACCATGGTGCAGTTCAAGCATTTACAGAAGCATATCATGCATGGGAAGATCTATGGTATAAAGAAAAAGACCGAAGAAAAAAAGAGGGAGAAAAAAATCCAAGTCCAAATGATTTCTTTAAAATAATATATGGAGTTGAAGCATATTTGGTAGATGATTTGAATTGTATTGCTGAAAATGATAAAGGGTATGATTTTTCAGAAGAATTTGTCGTTTTTGATATAGAAACTACAGGATTTTCTCCATCCTTCAATAAAATTATTGAAATCGGTGGTGTAAAAATCAAAAATGGTGAAGTAGTAGATACGTTTTCTGAATTTATAAATCCGCTGATACCTATTCCATTTGAAATTCAAAAATTAACAGGTATTTCTGATGAAATGGTTATAAATGCAAAAGAAATTGAAGAAATACTACCCTTATTTTTAGAATTTGCAAAAGATAGTATTCTAGTGGCACACAACGCTACATTTGATATGGGATTTATCATTGAAAACGTTAAGAGATTAGGAATTCAAAAGGAATTTACATATATTGATACATTAGGAATAGCAAGAGTATTATTAAGTGAGCAATCAAAACATACACTTGATGCAGTAGCAAAAACATTGAAAATACCATTAGACAATCATCATCGTGCAATAGATGATGCGACTGCAACAGCACATATTTTTAATCGTTTTGTAACTATGTTAAAGGAAAAAAATATTCAAACTCTAGAACAACTAAATGCCTTGGGAAAAAGCAGTGATTCTGCCATTGCAAAATTGCCAAGTTATCATGCCATTATGTTAGCAGCAAATAACGTAGGCAGAATTAATTTATATACACTTGTTTCTTTGTCTCATCTTAAATATTATAATAGAAGGCCGAAGATTCCTAAAAGTGTGTTTTTAGAATACCAAGAAGGAATAATATTAGGTAGTGCTTGTGAAGCAGGAGAATTATATAAAGCATTGTTAAATGGGAAATCAGAAGATGAACTTGCAAAAATAGTAGATTTTTATGATTATTTAGAAATTCAGCCAACGGGAAATAATGAATTTATGATCGAATCTACAAAAGTAAGTGCAATTAATTCAAAGGAAGATATTGAAAAAATAAATAAAAAAATTGTTGCATTAGGAGAACAATATAATAAACCAGTTGTTGCAACGTGTGATGTGCATTTTATGGATCCACAAGACGAAATGTATCGTAAAATTATCATGGCAGGAAAAGGGTTTAAAGATGCAGACAATCAAGCACCACTTTATCTTAGAACAACAGAAGAAATGCTTCAAGAATTTGCTTATTTAGGAAGTGATAAAGCAGAAGAGGTAGTGATTACAAATACAAATGTGATTGCAGACAGAATCGATTCGTATTCTCCAGTTCGCCCAGATAAATGTGCGCCTGTTATTGAAAATAGTGATCAAGTATTAACCGATATTTGCTATCATAAAGCCCATCAAATGTATGGAAATCCATTGCCAGAAGTGGTAGATGAACGATTGAAAAGAGAGTTACATTCTATTATTTCTAATGGATTTGCAGTAATGTATATTATTTCGCAAAAATTAGTATGGAAATCCATGGAAGATGGCTATTTAGTAGGATCTAGAGGATCGGTTGGGTCAAGCTTTGTAGCTACCATGTCGGGGATTACAGAAGTGAATCCATTAAGTCCTCATTATTACTGCCAAAGTTGTTATTATAGTGACTTTGAATCCCAAGAAGTACGGGCTTATTCTGGAAGGGCTGGTATTGATATGCCAGCAAAAAAATGTCCTACTTGTGGAGCGGATTTATTAAAAGATGGATTTGATATCCCTTTTGAAACATTTTTAGGGTTTAAAGGAGACAAAGAACCTGATATTGATCTCAATTTTTCGGGAGAATATCAAAGTAAAGCCCATAAATATACGGAAGTAATTTTTGGAGCAGGGCAAACGTATCGAGCTGGGACGATTGGAACGTTGGCAGAAAAGACAGCATTTGGATATATTAAAAAGTATTATGAAGAAAGAGGGATTGTAAAAAGACCATGTGAAATCAACCGGATTGTATCTGGATGTACAGGGATAAGACGAAGTACTGGACAACATCCAGGAGGAATTGTAGTATTACCAGTAGGGGAAAATATTTATTCTTTTACACCTGTTCAACATCCTGCTAATGATATGAATACGGAAACTATTACAACTCATTTTGATTATCACTCTATTGATCATAATTTATTAAAGCTAGATATATTAGGCCATGACGATCCCACTATAATAAGAATGTTGCAGGATTTGACAGGCGTTGATCCTTTATCTATTCCATTAGATGACCCTAAAGTAATGTCTTTGTTTCAAAGTACAGAAGCATTAGGCATAACACCGGCACAAATAAGAGGGTGTCAAGTAGGAAGTTTAGGAATACCAGAATTTGGAACAGATTTTGTTATTCAAATGCTTCTTGATACAAAACCAGAAACGTTTTCTGATCTTGTACGTATTTCCGGACTGTCGCATGGGACGGATGTATGGATTTCTAATGCACAAACATTAATAGAAGAAGGAAAAGCAACTATTGCAACTGCGATATGTACAAGAGATGATATTATGACATATTTAATTAATATGGGAGTTGAAAGTAGTTTGTCTTTTACAATTATGGAAAGTGTTCGAAAAGGAAAAGGACTTAAGCCAGAATGGGAAGAGGCTATGTTAAAAGAAGGAGTACCAGAGTGGTATATTTGGTCATGTAAAAAAATAAAATACATGTTTCCAAAAGCACATGCAGCAGCTTATGTTATGATGGCATGGAGAATTGCATATTGTAAGGTATATCATCCACTCGCATATTATGCAGCTTTTTTTAGTATTAGAGCGTCTGCATTTTCCTATGAAATTATGTGCCAAGGAGAGCAACATCTTAATGCGGTAATGGATGAATATATGAAAAAGGGAAAAGAACTTTCAAAGAAAGAAGAAGACACATTAAAAGATATGAGAATTGTTCAAGAAATGTATGCAAGAGGTTTTTCTTTTGAACCAATTGATTTATTTCGTGCACATGCAAAAAATTTCCAGATTATAGATGGAAAAATTATGCCAGCTTTTAGTAGTATCGATGGATTGGGAGAAAAGGCAGCAGAAGCCGTTATGGTTGCGGTAAAAGATGGTCCATTTTTATCAAAAGAAGATTTTCGAATTCGAACAAAAGTATCAAAAACAGTAATTGAACTTATGGATTCTTTGAAATTGTTTGGACAATTGCCAGAAACAAACCAGATTAGTTTATTTGATTTTGCATAAAAGATAGTAAGAAAGAGGGAAAAATGAAAGAAAATATTATGGAATTTTTGGAAGAATTGTATTCTAAGGCACCAACTCCAGGTGGTGGTGGTGCGAGTGCTTTGATCGGTTGTGTATCAGTAGCACTTTGTGGAATGGTATCGAATTTAACAACAGGAAAGAAAAAATATGCAGAATATGAGAATACAATACAAGAAATTTTAAAAGAATCAAAAAATACAATGAATCGCTTATATTCTTTGATTGAAAAAGATGCATTATGCTTTGAACCTTTGTCAAAAGCATATGGAATTCAAAAAGAAGATCCCAATCGTGAAGCAATTTTAGAACATGCATTAAAGGAAGCAGCAAGTGTTCCGATGGAGATTCTTGAAACAGTATATGGAATTATTCCAATGTTAGAAGAGCTTGTTATAAAAGGAAGTACTTTAGCAAGCAGTGATGTTGGTGTAGCTGCTAGTGCATGTAAAAGTGCTTTAGAAGGTAGCGTGATGAATATTTATATCAATACTTCTCTTATGAAAGAGAAAGAATATGCAAATGCACTGGAAGAAAAAGCAACAAATATAGTAAAAGATGGAACGAAGAGATGTCAAATCGTTTATGATGATGTTATGAAACAATTATTAGGGAAGTAAAAAAGAGAGGTTAAATCAATTATGGAAGAATTAAGGGGCATGCCAGTAGTAAAATCACTGGTAATGGAGTTTACAAAACAAATAGAAATTCTTTGTGAACATGATATTGTTCCAACTTTGGCGGTTGTAAGAGTTGGGAATAGAGAAGATGATCTTTCTTATGAAAGAGGAATATTTAAACGTTTTGAAGCTGTTGGTGCTAAGGTGAAGAGTGTTGTTCTCGAAGAAAATACTACACAAGAGCAACTAGAAGCGATGGTGGGAACTTTAAATGATGATTCTTTGGTGCATGGAATTTTGATATTTCGTCCATTACCAAAGCATTTAAAAGAAGAACCTATTAAGGAGCTGCTTTCGTCTAAAAAGGATGTAGATAGTATGACTTCCCTTAATCACGGTTTATTATTTGCAGGAAAGAAAGATGGATTTCCACCATGTACCTCCCAAGCGGTTATGGAATTATTAGAGTATTATGATATTGATGTAACAGGGAAAAAAGTGGTAGTGGTAGGAAGAAGTATGGTCGTAGGAAGACCACTTGCTTTGTTGCTTTTACATAAAAATGCAACTGTAACAATCACTCATACGAAAACAAAAGATTTAGCAAAGGAATGTCAAAATGCAGATATTTTAATTGCATGTGCGGGAGTGCCCAAAATGATTACAAAAGAATATGTGAAAAAAGGTCAAATTATTATTGATGTAGGTATTCACATGGTAGAAGAATCTTTGTGTGGAGATGTAGCATATGATGAAGTGAGTAAAATTGTAGATAAAATCACGCCTGTACCAGGTGGTGTTGGGACAGTAACAACTTCTGTACTTTTGAAACATACAATCCAAAGTGCAATGTTAGAGTTATAAAAAAGAATTAGTGCTTGCATTTTTGTACAAACTGTACTAGAATGAATTAACATTGATTCGGCTCGTTAGTCAAGGGGTTAAGACGCCGCCCTCTCACGGCGGAAACACGGGTTCGATTCCCGTACGAGCTGTGACTGTTAGTTGATTTTTAGCGAACAGCCCAACCCGATAAAGTCCCAAAACCTAGAGAAATCAAAGGTTTTGGGACTTTTTTTTGAAAAGTGATTTTTTGGATAAGAAAAGAAATGATGCGATTTTTAAAAGCTAGCGTAATTAGCATAAGTAATAGAGAAATAATATATTAAAAATATATAGAAAAACACTTGCATTACTCACAAAATAGTGTTAAAATGAGAAGAATTAAATATACTTAACTAGATAGAGTGGACTTGGGTCCACTCTTTTTATATGGTATGCGGCATTTCATAAAGGAAGGAGATATAATGTCAAAAAGAGGAGTCTACGAAAAGAAAACAGAAGAGGTATTAATACCTATTACAGAGGAATACGGTGTTTCTATTTATGATGTAGAATACGTGAAAGAAGGGGAAGACTGGTATTTACGTGTTTATTTGGATAAAGAAGATGGAATAAATATTATTGATTGTGAAAATGTTAGTCGTAAGCTTTCGGAGAGAATGGATGAAGAAGACTTTATTGAAGATGCCTATATATTAGAAGTAAGTAGTCCTGGACTTGGAAGAACTTTAAAAAAACAAAGACATTTTGAAGCAAGTTTAGGTGAAGAAGTAGAATTAAGAACTTATAAACCAATTCAGAAGAAAAAAGAATTTATTGGAATATTAAAAGAGTATGAGTTGGGAAATGTTACATTAGAAATTGAAAATGAAGATATTACTTTTTTAAAAGCAGATATTGCGCTTGTAAAATTAACATTAGATTTTTAAAATATAGTTGAATATAGAGAGGACATGTAAAATGAACAAAGAATTATTAGCAGCATTGGACATTTTAGAAAAAGAAAAAGAGATTAGTAGAGAAACATTATTTGAAGCAATTGAAAATTCTTTAATCACTGCTTGTAAAAATCATTATGGGAAAAATGTAGATGGAACAGTAGGACCTGCAAAAGTAGATAATGTGGGAGTAATTATTGATAGAGCAACTTGCGATTTTTTATGTTATGCTGAAAAAGAAGTTGTTGCGACTCCAGAAGAAGTAGAAGAACCACTTTCACAAATTTCTTTAGAAGAAGCGGTAAAACATTCTAAAAAAGCACAAGTTGGAGATGTAATCCGAGTAGAAATAAAATCAAAAGAATTTGGAAGAATTGCAACTCTAAATGCGAAAAATGTTATTTTACAAAAAATTCGTGAAGAAGAAAGAAATGTTATTTATAGTCAGTATTATCAAAAAGAAAAAGATGTTGTTACAGGTATTGTACAACGATATGTAGGTAAAAATATAAGTATTAATTTAGGGAAAGCAGATGCTTTATTAAATGAAAGTGAACAAGTTAGAGGGGAAATCTTTAGACCAACAGAACGTATTAAATTATATATTTTGGAAGTGAAAGAAACACCAAAAGGACCACGTATTTTAGTAAGTAGAACACATCCTGAATTAGTAAAAAGATTGTTTGAATCAGAAGTTACAGAAATTAAAGATGGAACAGTTGAAATCATGAGTATTTCTAGAGAAGCTGGTAGTCGAAGCAAATTAGCAGTTAGAAGTAACAATCCAGATGTAGACGCAGTAGGAGCTTGTGTTGGTCTAAACGGAGCAAGAGTTAATTCGATTGTTGAAGAACTTCGAGGTGAAAAAATTGATATTGTTGATTGGGATGAAAATCCAGGTAACTTTATTCAAAATGCATTATCTCCAGCTAAGATTGTAGCTGTATTTGCAGATCCAGAAGAAAAAACAGCAAAAGTTGTTGTACCGGATTATCAATTATCACTAGCAATTGGTAAAGAGGGACAAAATGCCAGATTAGCTGCAAGACTAACAGGTTATAAAATAGATATTAAAAGTGAAACTCAAGCAAAAGATGCAGAAGGTTTTAGATATGAAGATTATATAGATGAATATGAAGCACCAGATAGTACGGATGAGTATGAAGAAGAGTAGGTATTAGTAGTAAGGAGAGCATGTGGTATGAATAAAAAAATTCCAATGAGAAAATGTATCGGATGCAACGAAATGAAAGAAAAAAAAGAGCTGATGCGAATTCTTAAAACTACGGAGGGCCCCATTGTTCTTGATGTAACTGGTAAAAAAAATGGAAGAGGTGCTTATCTTTGTAAAAACAAAGAGTGTTTTTTAAAAGCAAAAAAATCAAAAGGAATAGAACGTTCTTTTAAGATGAGTATACCGACAGAAGTTTATTTAAATTTAGAGGAGGAGTTTGATAATCTTGAATCACTTTAAAATTTTATCCTTACTTGGATTAGCGACACGTTCTAGAAAATTAGTAAGTGGTGAATTTATGACAGAAAAATCGATAAAAAAAGGAACAGCTCACTTGGTAATTGTTGGAACAAACGCATCAGATAATACAAAAAAAATGTTTACAAATATGTGTGAATTTTATAAAGTTCCAATTTACTTTTTTGGAAGTAAGGAAGAATTAGGCCATGCAATGGGAAAAGAACTAAGAGCCAGCGTAGCCATAGAAGATGCAGGATTTGCAAAATCCTTAATTAAATTGTTAGAAGAATAGTGGAGGTAGTAATATAAATGAAAGTGCATGAATTTGCAAAGCAGATAAATAAAGAAAGTAAAGAAGTTGTAGCGGCTTTACAAGAAAAAGGGATTGATTTAAAACCGCAAAGCTTAATTAATGAAGAAGGGATTCGAATTGTAAAAAATACATTTGGAATTACTGATACAAATAATGCGGCAGCAGAGGTAGATAAATCATCAGCACCAGCGGAAGAAAAAAAGAAAAAAGGTATCATTTTTGTAAGTAATCCTCAAAACAGTAAATTACAAGGTGGACAAAAAGGAAATTATAATCAAGAACGTCCAAAAACGGCAGCACCACAAGTTCCACCAAAAAAAGAGATTGTTCTAGGACCAAATCAAATGATCAATAAGGCGACTGGTAAAGTGATGGATATGTTGCCACCGAAAAAAGAAGAACCACAACAAACTTCTACTAGTGCTCCAGCGCATCATAACAATCGTCCAGCACAAAGTGGAGATCGTCCAGCATACAATAATAACAGACCATCATATAATAACAATCGCCCAGCGCAAAGTGGAGATCGCCCATCATATAATAACAATCGTCCAGCGCAAAGCGGAGATCGCCCATCATATAATAACAATCGTCCAGCGCAAAGTGGAGATCGTCCAGCATATAATAATAACAGACCATCATATAATAATAATCGTCCTGGGGTAAATGGAGATCGCCCAGCGTATAACAACAATCGTCCAGCGCAAAGTGGAGATCGCCCATCATATAATAACAATCGTCCAGCGCAAAATGGAGATCGCCCAGCATATAATAATAATCGTCCAGCATATAATAATAACCGAAATACGGCAGGTCAAACAGGGGATAGAAATAATGGACAACAAAATAGAGGATTTACTCAAAGAAACGATCGCCCAGGTTTTAACAACAATAGAGGTCCTGGTCAAAGTGGTGGTTATAATCAAAATGGCAATAGGCCTTATAACAATAATGAGCGTAATCAAGGAAGAAATGACAGACCGGACAATCGATTCCAAAATAAAAGCCAAGGTACTGGGTTTACTGCAGATGCACCGTTAATGTCAACAGACAAACATAGAGAAGATCATCGCCGTGTTAGTCAAAGTAAAGATAAACGTTCGAAAAAAGATATGATTTATGAAGATAAAACAATTGATTTAAACAAAGCAGGACGTTTTATTAAGCCAGAACCAAAGGTAATTGATAAGGTTGAAGAACAAATCAAAGTAATTACAGTACCGGAAGTAATTACAATTAAAGAGTTAGCAGAAAAAATGAAATTACAACCTGCAGCAATTGTAAAAAAATTATTTTTACAAGGTACAATTGTAACTCTTAACCAAGAGCTTTCTTTTGAAGAAGCCGAAAACATTGCAATTGAATATGAAATCATGTGTGAAAAAGAAGTTAAAGTAGACGTGATTGAAGAGCTTTTAAAAGAAGATGATGAAGTAGAAGAAGAAATGATCACAAGAGCACCAGTAATTTGTGTTATGGGGCATGTTGATCATGGTAAAACATCACTTCTAGATGCAATACGTAAAACGAATGTAATCGATAGAGAAGCAGGTGGTATTACACAACATATTGGAGCGTATATGGTTACAGCACATGATCGACCAATTACTTTCCTTGATACACCAGGACATGAAGCGTTTACAGCAATGCGTATGCGTGGAGCAAATGCTACAGACATTGCAATTTTAGTTGTTGCAGCAGATGATGGTGTTATGCCTCAAACAATAGAAGCGATTAACCATGCAAAAGCTGCTGGGATTGAAATCATTGTTGCAGTAAATAAAATGGATAAACCAAATGCGAATATTGACCGTGTAAAACAAGAATTATCAGAATATGAATTAATTCCAGAAGATTGGGGTGGAAGTACTGTATTTGCACCAGTTTCAGCAAAATCAGGAGATGGAATTCCAGAATTACTTGAAATGATTCTTTTAACAGCTGATATCTTAGAGTTAAAAGCGAATCCTACAAGAAAAGCTAGAGGGCTTGTAATTGAAGCACAATTAGACAAGGGACGTGGACCAGTTGCAACTATTTTAGTGCAAAAAGGTACATTAAAAGTTGGAGATTTTATTTCAGCAGGTGCAAGTTACGGTAAAGTACGTGCAATGATAGATGATAAAGGACGTAGAGTAAAAGAAGCTACACCATCTACACCAGTAGAAATTTTAGGGTTAAGTGATGTACCAAATGCGGGAGAAGTATTTATTGCACATGATAATGATAAAACAGCTCGTACATTTGCAGAAACATTTGTATCACAACATAAAGAAAAGAAAATTGAAGAAACAAAGGCAAAAATGTCTCTTGATGATTTATTCAGCCAAATTAAAGAAGGAAGCTTAAAAGAACTGAATTTAATTATTAAAGCGGATGTTCAAGGTAGTGTAGAGGCAGTAAAAGAAAGTTTATTGAAATTGACAAATGAAGAAGTTGTAGTAAAATGTATTCATGGAGGAGTTGGTGCAATTAGTGAATCTGATGTTACATTAGCTGCTACATCTGCTGCAATCATTATTGGATTTAATGTAAAACCAGACGTTACAGCAAAAACAACTGCAGAGCGAGAAGGTGTTGATATTAGACTTTATAAAGTAATTTATAAAGCAATAGAAGATATTCAAGCTGCTATGACAGGAATGTTAGATCCAGTATATGAAGAAAAAATCTTGGGTCACGCAGAAATTCGTCAAATATTTAAGGCATCAGCTATTGGTAATATTGCGGGGTCTTATATTCTTGATGGAATATTCCAAAGAGGTTGTAGTGTGCGTATTTCAAGAGAAGGACAACAAGTTTTTGAAGGACCACTTGCTAGTCTAAAGAGATTTAAAGATGATGTAAAAGAAGTAAAAGCAGGATTTGAATGTGGACTTTTATTTGAAGGATTTGATCAAATGAAAGAATTCGACGTTGTAGAAGCATATACCATGGTAGAAGTACCTAGAAAATAAACAGATAAAAGGTTGAGAGAATTTTCTTTCAACCTTTTAGTACTAAAATGGAGGTAATATAAAATGAGAAAAAATAGCATGAAAAACAATAGAATTAATGGGGAAGTACAAAGAGTATTGGCAGAAATAATTAGAGGTGAAATTAAAGATCCAAGAATTAGCCCATTAACTAGTGTTGTTGCTGTAGAAGTTGCTCCGGATTTGAAAAATTGTAAAGCATTTATAAGTGTTCTTGGCGATGACAAGGCAATTAGTGAAACACTCCAAGGTCTTAAAAGTGCAGAAGGTTTCATTAAAAATAAAATTGCAAAAACTGTAAATTTACGTAATACACCAAATATTCAATTTGTAATGGATCAATCCATTGCATATGGAGTAAATATGTCTAGAAAGATTGATGAGGTGATGAGTGAACATGAGTAGTATACAAGAAATGGTTCTAGGTGCAAAATCGATTGGGATTGGTGGACATGTGAGACCAGATGGAGATTGTATTGGTGCTAGCATGGCACTTTATTTGTATTTAAAAAAATTAAATAAAGAGTTAGATGTGCAAGTGTTTTTAGAAGAACCAAGTGAAATTTTTAAATGCATTGATCAATTTGATTGTATCAATACAAAGGTAGAAGAGAAAGAGTTAGATGTATTTTTTGCCTTAGATTGTACGCCGGATTATATGGGAGAATTTGAAGTATTATATCGTAATGCAAAGAAAAAAATTAATATTGATCATCATATTACAAATATGGGACATGGTGATATTTCTTTTGTGGAGAATTTTGCAAGTTCTACTTGTGAAGTACTTTATGGATTATTAGATCCGATGTATTTAGATGTAGAAATAGCAAAGTCACTTTATATAGGAATTATGCATGATACAGGAATTTTTCAATATTCTAATACATCAAAAAGAACATTTCAAATTTTAGGAGAACTAGTTTCCTTTGGATTTGATTTTCCAAAATTAATTACAGAGACCTTTTATCAAAAAACATACAATCAAAATCAAATCTTAGGTAGAGCTTTGTTAGAGAGTATCCGTTTTATGGATGGATTATGTGTAGCAACGGTAATTGATAAAAAGATGATGGAATTTTATGAAGTAGAATCAAAAGATTTAAGTGGAATAGTGAATCAACTTAGAATTATAGAAGGTGTAGATTGTGCTATTTTGATGTATCAAGTAGGCGTGCAAGAATATAAAGTGAGTTTACGTTCTAATGACGTGATTAACGTGAGTAAAATAGCAGCTCTATTTGGTGGAGGAGGTCATGTAAGGGCAGCAGGCTTTGTATTTAAAGGTACACCACATGATGTAATTAATAATGTGTCTGCTCAAATTACATTACAATTAAAGGAGTTATAAGCCATGTATCATGGAATTATAAATGTATATAAAGAAAAAGGATTTACATCCCATGATGTAGTTGCAAAATTAAGAGGAATTTTAAAACAAAAAAAGATTGGTCATACAGGTACTTTAGACCCAGATGCAACTGGAGTTTTACCGGTATGTTTAGGGTGTGGAACAAAACTATGTGACATACTTACAGAAAAAGAGAAGGAATATTATGTAAGCTTTCGTCTTGGAATACAAACAGATACACAAGATAGTACGGGTAAGGTTTTGAAGACTTGTGAAGTGAATGTGACAGAAGAAGAAGTAAAAGAAGCCATTTTTTTCTTTCAAGGTACATATGATCAAATACCGCCAATGTACTCAGCATTAAAGGTTAATGGGAAAAAATTATATGAACTTGCGAGAGAAGGAAAAGAAATTGAAAGAAAAGCTCGTAAAGTTATAATAAAAGAACTTGAGATTTTAAATATATCGTTGCCAGATATTCAAATGAGAGTTCTTTGTTCAAAAGGGACATATATAAGATCTCTTTGTAATGATATCGGTAATCGATTAGGTTGTTATGCCACTATGACAGAGTTAGAACGCACAAAATCTGGAGAATTTCGAAAAGAAAGTGCATTAACATTAAGTGACATAGAAGAACTTTGTAGGGCACAAGCCATAGAAGAAAAAATTATAGCAGTTGATGAAGTGTTTCAAAATTTAAAAGAAATCATTGTAAAAAAAACATGTACTATTTTAATTGAAAATGGAAATGCACTTCGACTAGAACATCTTTGTTCTGAATTTGAAATAGAAGATGGGGAGCAAGTTCGAGTATATGATGAAGATACTCTTTTTTATGGAATTTATCGTTTTATAAAGGAAGAAGATCGATTTGTTCCTGTTAAAATGTTTTTAAAGGAAAAAAATACATGCAGATAATAAAGAAAACAACAGAGTTTATGATTCATGAAAAAACAGCAGTTGCCATTGGAAAATTTGATGGGATTCATTTAGGGCATAAAATATTAGTTGATAAACTTCTTGCAAAAAAGAAAGAGGGATTTAATGCTGTCATTCTTACATTTGATCCATTACCAGACCAATTTTTTGGCAAAGAATACCAAGGAGAAATTACTACAAAAGAAGAAAAAAGAAAATTATTTGAAGCATTAGGAATCGATGTTTTGATAGAATGGCCATTAAATGGTAATACATCAAAAATGGATCCATGTATTTTTGTAGAAGAAATTTTAATTAAACAAATGAATATGGCTTATCTAGTTGCAGGATATGATGTTGCATTTGGTAATATGGGAAGTGGAAATGCAGTATTGTTAAAAGAATTATCGCAACAATTCAACTTTGAATTAGAAGTAGTAGATAAAATTTATTATAAAGAGTCAGAAATTAGCTCTAGTTTATTGCGTTCAAAGATTAAAGAAGGTGATATGGAAGCGGTCACATATTTAATGGGAGCTCCTTTTGCGATAGAAGGAGAGGTAATACATGGCAGAAAACTAGGGAGAACATTAGGGGTTCCTACTGCGAATACGATACCGAGTGAAGGGAAAATTTTACCACCTTTTGGTGTATATTTTTCGGAAATTATTGTAAATGGTAATACATATTATGGGATTACAAATATTGGAAGAAAACCAACAATTAGTACGAGAGAAGAAGTAGGGTTAGAAAGTTTTTTGTTTGATTTTCATGATGACATTTACGGAGAAAGAATACATATTAAATTGTTGTACCACAGAAGAGGCGAAAAACAATTTAAAGGAATAGAAATGTTAAAAGAAACTATGGAAGCGGACATCCTTGCTGCGAAACAATATCATCAGTGTATTAGCAATGCTTGACATATTATTCATTATGTTGGTATAATACGAATTGTAACAAATTTGTAATAAGTTAGACACGAATGAAAGTGTAAAGGATGGTTTTATTAATATGAAAAAGTTATTTTTACTTAGTATGATGGGAATTTTGATCATTAGTACTAAGAAAACTGTACTAGCATCAGCAAGTAACTTTGTAACAACATTTCCAACTGTTGGAGTGGCAGTATTACTAGAAGAAGAAAAGTCAATAGAAGATTATATAGAATCAGCAAAAGAATCAGCTGTTTATGGTTACAATAATGTAGGAATTGCAAATGTGGATAATCACTTAAATATTAGACAAGAACCTATAGAAGGTAGTAAGATTTTAGGGAAAATGTCGAATAATGCTGCTTGTGAAATAATTGAAATAGTAGGTGATTGGGCAAAAATTACATCCGGTGATGTAGAAGGTTATGTTCATTTAGATTATCTATTTACTGGAATGGAAGCACGAATAAAAGCAGAAGAAGTAGTATCAAATATGGCAATCGCTACATCAGGTGGACTAAGAGTTCGAAAGGAACCGAACACGGAAAGTGAAATAATCACCCAAATAGGAGAGGGAGAACGTTTAGAAGTAGCCAAGGAAGAAGATGGTTGGGTTGCTGTTTATGTAGATAATGAAGTTGCATATGTTTCAGCCGATTATGTAGAGGTTTCAAAAAAATTACCAGTGGCGATGACTATGACAGAAGTGCTTTATGGTGTTGGTGTTTCAGATGTTCGAGTAGAGATTAGTGAATATGCGAAACAATTTATTGGAAATCCTTATGTTTGGGGAGGAACTAGTTTAACAAAAGGAGCGGATTGTTCAGGATTCGTTCAAAGTGTATTTAAGAATTATGGAATTTCTTTGAATCGTAGTTCAAGAGATCAAGCGAAGCAAGGAACAAGTATTACTGGAATATCTCAAGCTAAACCAGGCGATTTAATTTTTTATGCATCTGGTGGAACAATCAATCATGTGGCAATTTATATTGGAGGAAACCAAGTAGTACATGCAAGTAATCCAAAAACGGGAATTCGCATTTCAAATGTTAATTACCGTACTATTCATAGCATAAGAAGAGTAATAAATGATTAAAAAATCTTTACAAATATAGACGGTTATGATATAATCGTCAAGTATGAAAAATTACGAATACTCGGTTTTTGGAATTCCAACCAAAACTTAGTATTTAGTGCAAGAAAAGAAGGAGGAAATCATAATGATTTCAAAGGAAAAGAAAGCAAGTATTATTAAAGAGTATGCAAGAAGTGAAGGAGATACAGGTTCTCCAGAAGTTCAAGTTGCAGTTTTAACAGCAAGAATTGCTGAATTAACAGAGCATTTAAAAAGCAACATGAAGGATCATCACTCAAGAAGAGGTCTTCTTAAAATGGTAGGTCAAAGACGTGGTTTATTAGGTTATTTGAAGAAAACCGATATTGAAAGATACCGTTCATTAATTGAAAGACTTGGAATTAGAAAATAATAACAGGATTCAAGGCGGATATAATTATGTATCCGCCTTAATTATTATGTAATCATAGAAATGAGGAAGAGAATGTATCAAACATTTACAATGGAGTTAGCAGGTCGCCCACTTAAGATAGACGTTAATCGCGTTGGTAAACAAGCAAATGGATGTGTATTTATGCAGTATGGTGAGACTACTGTTTTATGTACAGCAACAGCATCTGAAAAACCAAGAGAAGGAATTGATTTCTTTCCGTTAAGTGTAGAATATGAAGAAAAATTATATGCAGTAGGAAAAATCCCAGGGGGATTTAATAAAAGAGAAGGAAAAGCAAGTGAAAACTCAGTACTTACAAGTCGAGTAATTGATAGACCTATGCGTCCACTTTTCCCAAAAGATTATAGAAACGATGTAACTCTTAACAATTTAGTTATGTCAGTAGATGAAGAATGTAGACCTGAATTAGTTGCAATGATAGGGTCAGCAATTGCAACAAGTATTTCAGATATTCCATTTCATGGACCATGTGCAACAACACAAATTGGTATGATTGATGGAAAATTAATTGTTAACCCAAATCAAGATCAATGGAAAAATGGAGATTTAAATTTAACAGTTGCATCAACTAGCGAAAAAGTAATTATGATTGAAGCTGGAGCTAATGAAATTAAAGAAGATGTAATGTTAGAAGCAATTTACATGGCGCATGATATTAATCAAACAATTATTGAATTTATTAATAAAATGGTTGCAGAAGTTGGGAAAGAAAAACATACGTATACAAGCTGTTCTATCCCAGAAGAATTGTTTATAGCTATGAAAGAAATAGTAACTCCAGAGGAAATGGAAACAGCTGTATTTACTGATGAAAAGCAAGTTAGAGAAGAGAATTTGCGTAATATTCGTCTTAAATTCGAAGAAGCTTTTTCTGACAATGAAGAGTGGTTATCATTCCTTTCAGAAGCACTTTATCAATATCAAAAGAAAACAGTTCGTAAAATGATTTTGAAAGATAAAAAACGTCCAGATGGAAGAGCAATTAAAGAAATTAGAACTTTATCAGCAGAGATTGATTTAATTCCTAGAGTACATGGTTCTGGTATGTTTACACGTGGACAAACGCAAATATGTACAATAACAACATTAGCACCTATTTCAGAATCACAAAGAGTAGATGGATTAGACTCTAATGAAACATCAAAAAGATATATGCATCATTATAATTTCCCATCGTATTCGGTAGGAGAAACTAGACCATCTAGAGGTCCTGGTAGAAGAGAAATTGGACATGGTTCATTAGCGGAAAAAGCGTTAGTTCCAGTATTACCAACAGAAGATGAATTTCCATATGCAATTCGTACTGTATCTGAAACGTTTGAGTCAAATGGATCTACTTCTCAAGCATCTGTATGTGCATCTACATTATCATTAATGGCTGCAGGAGTTCCGATTAAAAGACCAGTAGCTGGTATTTCATGTGGTCTTGTAGCAGGGGATTTAGATGATGATTATATTGTTTTAACAGATATTCAAGGGTTAGAAGATTTCTTTGGAGATATGGATTTTAAAGTAGCAGGAACACATGAAGGTATTACAGCAATTCAAATGGATATCAAAATTCATGGATTAACAAGAGCAATTGTTGAAGAAGCAATTTTTACAACAAAAGAAGCAAGAGAATATATTTTAAACGATATTATGATCCCATGTATTGCAGCACCACGAGATCAAGTAGGAGAATATGCACCAAAGATTATCTCTATTCAAATTGATCCAGAAAAAATTGGTGATGTTGTAGGTCAACGTGGAAAAACAATAAATGAAATTATTGCTCGTACAGATGTTAAGATTGATATTTCGGATGAAGGAAAAGTTTCGATTTGTGGAAACAACAAGGCGAAAATGGATCAAGCATTAGAAATGATCAAACTTATTACAACAGATTATAAAGAAGGAAATATTTTCAAAGGAAAAATTGTTAGCATAAAAGAATTTGGAGCATTTGTAGAATTTGCACCTGGAAAAGAAGGTATGATTCACATTTCGAAAATTTCGAATGAACGAATTAAGCAAATTGAAGATGTTTTATCTATTGGAGAAGAAGTTACCGTTGTTTGTCTTGGAAAAGATAAAATGGGAAGAGTAAGTTTTTCTATGAAAGATGTAAAAGAAGCATCAGAAACAACAGAAGAAGTAGAAGAATCAAAAGAATAAAAGGAAAACCTATTCACACATTAATCAGTGAGAATAGGTTTTCTTTTTTTGATTATTTTAAAGGGATTGCAAGATACAATAGTTCGTTATCGCTAGTTGCTTCCATTTCACCCTTAGCAATTGGATAATTTGATAAATAGCTTTCTTTCATATCATATTCATCCTTACTATATTCGGCTTGTCCTTCTTCGTAATTGTACTGCATTAGAACATTATCTACACGGTCAATTTTTCGATTGCTTATTTCTTGGCTTATCCAAAATGCTTCAACAGCTTTGGCATCATCTACTGTTTCAAAAACGTATACGCTGTTTGCTCTCGTATTTAAATAGCCTTCTTCCGTAAAAGAAACAACAAAATAATATTGGCAAGCATAATCTGTAAATTCAGAAAGATCATCTAAGTTTGGGTATACGCTTTCGGTTGTTTGAGCAAAATACTTAATAAAATAATCCTTGCTCATTCCTTGTAATAACATCGATTCAAGATCGCTTGAATAAGGAATTTTTCCCCATGGATTATCAGAAGTTATTTCTGTATTCTCCATCTTATTTTCTGTCATGTTCTCTTTTGTGTCAACTGTTACATCTTCTTGCATTGTTTCAACCATTGTTTCCACCGTTGTGGTGTCGCTTTTTGAACTATTACAGCCTATTGTAAACACCATGAAACAAGCAACCAGCATTAATGTAATTACTATTTTTTTTTCGTTTCTCATAAAAAATCCTCCTATTTTTTTTCGTTGTCTATAGGTTTATTATATTCTTATTGAATATAGAGTTCAATATAGCGATATAAAAGATATATAAAGAAATTCTTATATAAAACTAGAAATTTACTATAAATATCTTAATAAAAAATAAAACCTAGAATAAATGCTTCATTTATTCTAGGTTTTATTGTAAATTCTATGCTTCGTGAAAAGTTCTATTTATTACATCGGTTTGTTGTTCTTTTGTTAATTTAATAAAATTAACAGCGTAACCAGAAACTCTTATTGTTAATTGTGGATAGTTTTCTGGATTTTTTTGTGCATCTAATAATGTATCGCGATTTAATACGTTAACATTAAGATGGTGGCCACCTTTTTCTGAATACCCATCAAGTAGTGAAACTAAGTTGTCGATTTGTGCAATATTAGCCATAAATAATCCTCCTTTTAATTTGATAATAGTAATTGTTATTGATTATGATATTATAATAGCACTTATACACTAGAAAGTAAATATAGATTCTTGTTCTTTTTTTTATACAAAAAGAAGTCATATATCATGAAATCTTTCATATATTGAGATAAAGGACAAGGATGGGAAAAGAGAAGGTTGGATTATGAATAAAAAAGATGGATTGCTTCACATTTTTCCTAATTATTTTCGAATACATTGGGAACAAGTAATACAACAATTAAATGAAATTACAGAAGTGAGAATTAGGGTATTAAAACCTATAGTAATTTATAAAGGAGAAAAAGAATTTTTTTTAAATAAAAAAGGAAGATTATCGAGTACTTTAGATGAATCATTATTTTATAACGAAAAGGAACTAAAAGATATTATTAATTATATATGTAAAGATTCGATGTATGCATTTGAAAGAGAGCTTTCTAAGGGATTTATTACAATATTAGGTGGACATAGGATAGGAATCGTTGGTCAGGTAGTGGAAGATCATGAGAAAAAGGTTGGTACCATTAAGAATATTAGTGCAATAAATATAAGAATTTCTCATGAAATAAAAGGAATAGGGAAAAGTGTTTTACCATATTTATATGAAAATGGATATTTACATAGCACACTTATTATTTCACCACCTGGATTTGGAAAAACAACATTACTTCGAGATTTAATTCGAAATATATCGGATGGAAATAAATATGGAAGTGGAATTAGTGTAGCAGTAGTAGATGAAAGAGGAGAAATAGCAAGTACATATCAAGGAATAGCTCAGAATGATGTAGGGATTCGAACGGATGTATTAGATCAATGTAATAAATCATCAGGAATGGTAATGATGTTAAGAAGTATGGCACCAAAAGTAATTGCAATTGATGAAATTGGAACAAAGGAAGATGTAGAGGGAATTCATTTAGTTAGTAATAGTGGAGTATCAATTATAGCGACAATGCATGGTTTTTCAATTGAAGAAATTAGAAAAAAGAATTTAATAAAAAGTTGTATTGAAGAAGGAATATTTCGACGTTTTATAGTTTTAGGAAGACGAGATAATTCTTATTTTGTAAAAGAAATAGTAGATGGAGAATTTAATCAATGTCACAAATTATAGGTATGATTTTAATAGTATTTGGATGTGTACAAGTTGGTAGATTAATGGTTTTAGATATGCAAGTAGAAATATCTGAGATTGTTCAGTTTGAAAGGATGTTTTTATTGCTCAAAAGTGAAATAGAATATAAAAAAGAAAGTTTATCATGTGCATCTCGTCAAGTAGGTGAAAAACTATCGTTTGGAGTGTTAAATAAATGTAATTGTATGCAAGAAAAAAAAGGTAAGACTCTACTAAATATTTCAAAACGAATGGAACAAAGAAATGGAGAGAGTTTTGGAGAAATATGGTATGACGAATGGGAAAAATATTTGGGAAATATAAAGTGGAAAGATGAGGGGAGAAAAAGATTACTTTCTTTTGGGGAACACACAGGATATTCAGATGAACAAATGCAACTTGAAGAAATTCGTATGTATATTGATGAATTTCAAAAATATCATGAAGATAAAAAAAAGGTATATGATGAAAAAAGAAAATTAATTCTAAGTTTAACAACTGCAACAGGAGTTATGTTATCTATCATTTTTATATAAGATAAAAAAGGAGAACAGAAATGAGTATATCCATAATTTTCAAAATAGCAGCAGTAGGAATTATTGTTTCTATTTTAAATCAAGTATTAAAACATAGTGGAAGAGAAGAGCAGGCATTTCTTATTTCTTTAGCAGCATTAATTCTTGTACTATCGTGGGTAATTCCATATATTTTAGAGCTATTTCAAACAATGCAAAATTTATTCCAGATATAGAAGGAGAGATACTATGAGTGTATTTCAAGTAATATTGTTTTCGATAACTGGTGTTATTGTTGCCTCATATATTAAAACATATAGACCAGAATTGTATGTTATTACTATTATAGCGATTTCTCTAGTTGTTTTCTTTTATATGGTTAACATGTTATTAGAGATTAAAGAAAATATTGAAAAAATCACATCTGTTTTTAGTGGAAATATCATGTATTTTCAAATTCTATTTAAAATTATCGGAATTACATATTTAAGTGAATTTACATCAGGAATTTGTAAAGATGCAGGATATCAATCGATTGCAACGCAAGTGGAATTAGTTGGAAAGATTACTATTTTATTATCTGGGATACCAATATTAATTGCAATAATTGAAACTATTCAAACTTATGCAGTATAAAGAGAGTGAGAAAAATGGATGTAAGTGAAATATATGAGCTATATAGTCTTAATGAATTTTCAAATCAAATACAAGATATTTTTACAGATTGGAATTTTAATTTTTTTGTTTGGATGGAATATATTTTAGAAGGTGATTTTAAAAATTTATGGTTGCAAGTTTCTAATACAATACAAGGTTTAATTTTAAATGAATTAAGTAGTGTCAAAACGATTATCATAACGTTGCTAATGATCGGTATAATTTCGGCACTATTTTCTAATTTGAGTAGTGTCTTTAAAAATCATCAAATTGTAGATATTGCATTCTATTTAAATTATTTAATCTTGATTATATTTTTAGAAGAAGTCTTTCGTAAGACTTATTCTATCGTTCAGGAGACCTTAAATCAAATTACATTATTTGTTCAGATTGCAATGCCAACATATTATACAATTGTAGGGTTAGGATATGGTACTGCATCAGCAATAGCATATTATCAAATTACATTATTTGCGATTTATCTCATTGAATGTATTTTGAAAAATGTACTACTTCCTATTATTGCAATGTATGTATTTTTAGTAGTTTTAAATGGAATATGGGAAGAAAATAGGCTCGATAAAATATTAGAATTAATAAAAAAAGGTATTGGATTTATAAATAAAATATTAATCACTATGATCGTAGGTGGGAGTATATTTCAAGGTATGATTACACCTGTTATTGATGGGATGAAAAATACTACAATATCAAATTTGATTAATTCTATACCAGGGATTGGGAATATTGCGCAAACAACAATAGGCGTTTGGTATGCGACTGCAACATTAGTGAAAAATAGCGTAGGAATTTTAATTGTTGTTTTATTAATTATTTTTTGTTTAGTGCCTATTATAAAATTAGTATGCTTTAGCGGAATCTTGAAAATTATTGCTGCAATATTGGGAATGGTTTCTGATAAAAAAATTTATGAATGCACGAATCAATTTGGAGATGCTATTTTTATGTTATTACAAATCTTGTTTACTGCAATCACATTTTTTTTGATTTTAATTGGAATTGTAACATTTACAACAAGTCGAGGGTTTATATGATGATGAATGAATGGTTGGAAGAAATTAAAAGAATTAGTATATTTATTATTATTGCACAAGTATTTGTAAGACTTGGGGTAGGATCTACCTATGAAAAGTATTTGAAGTTTACAGTCAATTTTTTGGTTTTTTCACAAGTGGTTTCTATGATGTTTGGTATTTTTAAAGTTGATTTTAATGATCTTTTTTATGATAAGTTAAATACATATTATGAAGAATCTAACATTTTTTCGATAGAACTTGAAAAGGAATTGGAAGATATTTCAATTATATTAGATAAGGGAGAGGGAAATGAATCGATTGAAAATTGATCATATGTTTATCAAAACTATTATTGGAAAAAAAGAAAATTGGGCAGTAGTTGTATTAATTGGAATTTTGTTACTTGTAATTGCTTGGCCAGTTTCTAACAATAAATTAGAAATTGAACAAAGTGTGGAATCGATGGCAGTAGAAGATACAGCGAATAATAAAGAAGATAGTTCCCAATTGACAACAGAAGAGATGTATGAGTTAAGATTAAAAGAATTGCTTCAAACAATGGAGGGAGTTGGGGAAGTAGAAGTTATGGTTACTTTGCAATCTTCAAAAGAGGAAATCATTGAAAAAGAAACAGCTACTAGTAGAAGTAATACTACAGAAGATGCAGCGGAACGTAATAGTAGTACAAATCAAGTAGAGATAGGCGATACAACCGTATATCTTACATCAAGTAATGGAGAAAAAATTCCATATGTGATTAAAGAGTTGAGTCCAGTCGTAGAAGGAGTAAGTGTTGTATGTACAGGTGGGGCAGATGCATTAATACAAAAAAATATTACAGATGTAATTCAGGCATTATTTGGTGTAGAGGCACATAAAATTAAAGTAGTAAAAATGAAAAAACAAGAATAGGAGTAAAAGCGTGAAAAAAAATCAAATTATGATAACTACACTAGCAATAATGTTAGCAGTAGCCGGATACTTAAACATGGCGGAACGAACAATTGGGGAAGAAACATTAGTGGTAACTGATGGGATTTTAACGGATGATGGAAATATTACAGCATTATTAGATATTTCAGAAGAAGATATTTTATCGGATATTGAAAGTTTAGATGATGATGGAACAGTAGTATTAGATTCATCGACGCAAAATTCTGTTGCAAGCGGTCAGATTATTGGAGAAGAGATTTCTATTGTAAGTAATATAGAAGAAGGAGAGGATGTTGCCACGGAAGATTTTTCGGGAGATGAAACACCTGGAGAAGCAGTTTTTACGAGTACACAAGCCATATCGTCATTATCAGCAGCTAAACTTTTAAAAGAGCAAACAAGAGCAAAAAATAAAGAAGCTTTATTAGAGATTATCAACAGCGTAAATATTACGGAACTTCAAAAGCAGGTTGCTGTTGATACCATGATTCAAATGACAGACTATGCTGAAAAAGAGATGGCATCTGAAATTTTGTTAGAATCAAAAGGATTTCAAAGTGCAGTAGTAAGTATTGATGAGGGGTCAGTAGATGTTGTTGTATATGCAACTTCACTAACAGATGCACAATTGGCTCAAATTGAAGATATTGTTGTAAGAAAAACAAATATTTCAGCTGAAAATATTGTAATAAGTCAAGTTACTTCACTTGAATAGAAAAGTGAGTGTAAATTATAAAAGAATATGTTATACTAGTAAAGTATGTTTATTTGTAATGTATAAATGATACTTTTGGAGGAATGAAGTTTGGCTAATTACGAGAAAGAAATTAATAAAAGAAGAACATTTGCTATAATATCTCACCCAGATGCTGGGAAGACTACACTTACAGAGAAGTTTCTTTTGTATGGAGGTGCAATTAATCTTGCGGGTAGTGTTAAGGGAAAAGCAACATCGAAGCATGCAGTTTCGGACTGGATGGAAATAGAAAAAGAAAGAGGGATTTCGGTAACATCTTCCGTGTTACAATTTAATTATGGCGATTGTTGTATTAATATATTAGATACACCAGGACATCAAGATTTTTCGGAAGATACGTATAGAACATTAATGGCAGCTGACTCAGCTGTGATGGTTATTGATGCATCAAAAGGGGTTGAAGCACAAACAAGAAAATTATTTAAAGTATGTGTAATGAGAAAAATACCAATCTTTACATTCATTAATAAGATGGACCGAGAGGCAAATGATACGTTTGATCTTTTAGATGAAATTGAGAAAGAGTTAGGAATTGCAACATGTCCTATCAATTGGCCGATTGGATGTGGGAAAAATTTTAAAGGCGTATATGATAGAGAGAGTCAATCTGTCATCACATTTTCAGATACTCAAAAAGGTACAAAAGAAGGAGAATCTTTTACCTTCCAAATGGAGGATGATGAAAAAGTGCTTCAATATATTGGAAAGGAACAAAAAGAAAAATTAGAAGAAGAAATAGAATTATTAGATGGAGCAAGTGCAGAATTTGATTTAGAAGTCATTAGACGCGGAGAACTTACTCCAGTGTTTTTTGGTTCTGCACTTACTAATTTTGGAGTAGAAATTTTTCTGAAAAAGTTTCTTGAAATGGCAACACCACCATTACCAAGAAAAACGGTAACAGGGATAGTGGAACCTACAAAAGAAGAATTTTCTGCATTTGTTTTCAAAATTCAAGCAAATATGAATAAAGCTCATAGAGATCGAATCGCATTTATGAGAATATGTTCGGGAAAATTTGAAGCAAATATGGAAGTGAAACATGTACAAGGCGGAAAGAGTTTGAGGCTTTCACAACCACAACAAATTATGGCTAGTGAGAGAAAAATTCTTGATGAAGCGTATGCAGGTGATATTATTGGAGTTTTTGATCCAGGGATTTTCTCTATAGGTGATACGTTGTGTATGCCAAAAGCATCGTTTGAGTATGAAGGAATTCCAACATTTGCACCAGAGCATTTTGCAAGAGTTCGTCAAATGGATACGATGAAAAGAAAACAATTTGTAAAAGGTATTAATCAAATTGCACAAGAAGGGGCTATTCAGATTTTTCAAGAATATAATACTGGATTAGAAGAAATTATTGTAGGTGTTGTTGGAGTTTTACAATTTGATGTATTGCAATATCGACTTAAAAACGAATACAATGTAGAAATAAGGCTTGAAAATCTTCCATACGAACATATTAGATGGATTGAAAATAAAGATTTTAATTTAGATAAATTAATAGGAACCTCTGATATGAAAAAAATCAAGGACTTAAAAGAAAACCCACTTCTTTTATTCGTAAATTCTTGGAGTATTAATATGACACTTGATCGTAATGAGGGATTAAAACTTTCGGAATTTGGTAAATAATTTATAATATATCGAATGAAAGGGTAAGGTATTTATGAAAAATATAATCTTGATTATCACGATATCATTCTTATTTTGTGGATGTAATTTAACGAAAGATATGGATAAAGATACTGTGTTGCAAGGAAATTATCTTGCAGTAGAAAGTGAATTAGAATTTTCTTCAGAAGAACAACTAGTAAGTGAAGTACATGTAGAAAGTGAAGAACAAGAAGAAGCGCAGGAAACAGTATCAGAAGATGGAAAAATATTTTCGGATCAGAAAAAAATAGATATAATGCGAATGCATCAAGAATATTATGCTTTTTCCAAGCTAAATATTGAAGAGCAGAATGTGTATGCTGAGCTCTATTTTGCGACAGTAAATTATCTAGATGAGATTATTGTTTCAACATTAAATACCGAACTTTTAGATAAAGTGTTTCAATATGTGTTTATGGATCATCCAGAGATTTTTTACACAAATGGTTATACAGTTACAAAATACTCTGTGAAAGATGAAATACAAGAATTAGGTTATAAAGCATCTTATATATATTCAGAAGAAGAAAAAATAGAACGTGAAAAGAAGATATCAGAACAAGTAAATCAAATATTAAATAATGTACCACAAGGCTCATCGGATTATGAAAAAGTAAAGTATGTATATGAAACAATAATTTTAAGTACAGAATATGTATTGGATGCACCTGATAATCAAAATATTTGTTCCATTTTTTTAACAAAACAATCAGTATGTCAAGGATATGCCAAAGCAACACAGTATTTATTAAATAGGATGGGTGTTTCGACCATTATTGTAAGTGGAGAAGTAAATGGGGAAGGACATGCTTGGAATATTGTATTGGTAGAGGGTAAATATTATCATGTAGATACAACTTGGGGAGATGCTTATTTTCTTTTTGAAGATGAATCATATGCAAATAATCAAAATAATAGCATTAATTATGATTATCTATGTGTAACAACAAGCCAAATTTTAAAAACACATAAAATGGACGAAATCATTGAAATTCCATTTTGTGACGCATTGGAAAGTAATTATTATGTAAAAGAAGGGGTTTACTTTGAATCCTTTGATAAAGAAAAGATAAAAGAAGTATTTGAAGCATCTTATGAAAAAGGAAACGATAGCGTATCTTTTAAGTGTGCCAATACGACTGTTTATCAAGAAATTACGAATTACTTGTTGACACAAGAACATATTTTTTCCTATATAAAAAATTCAGGAGGAACAATTTCGTATTTAAATTCGGAAATACAGCTAAGTATTACATTTTGGTTATAACATACTATGCAAACAAAATAAGTGATGATATAATTAAGGATAAATTATGCGGGAAATACAGAAAAATGGAGGTTCAAAATGGAAAAAGAAACTACAAGAAATACGTATACATTACATGATGAGGATGGTATAGGTTGTATTCAAATAGCAGATGATGTAGTAGCGATTATTGCAGGGTTAGCCGCAACTGAAGTAAAAGGTGTAAAAGCAATGGCAGGAAATATTACAAATGAGCTTATGAGTAAAGTTGGAGTTAAAAGCTTAAGAAAAGGTGTTAAAGTTTCTGTTAATGAAAAACAGGTGATGGTAGACCTCGCAATTATGATGGAATTTGGCTATAATATACCAAGTACATGTAGTAAGGTACAGGCAAAAGTGAAAACAGCGATTGAAAATATGACAGGATTAGAAGTTACAGATGTTAATATTAGAATTGCTGGTGTTGATATGGAGAAAGGTAATTAATATTACATGAATAGAAGAAAATTACGAGAAGAACTTTTTAAATTATTATTTCGAATTGAATTTAATAATGAAGAAGAAATGAAAGAACAATGTAAACTTTTTTTTCAAACTGGTGAAATAATTATTGAGGCAATTGATGAAGAACAAATTTTAAGTAAATATAATTGCATCAAGGAAAAACTAGAAGAAATTGATAAAATGATTAATGAGAAAGCTACAAAATGGTCAACAACTCGAATGAGTAAGGTTGATCTTACCATTATTCGTTTGGCAGTATTTGAAATGATGTATGATGAATCCGTACCAGAATCAGTTGCAATTAATGAAGCTGTTGAATTAGCAAAGAAATTTGGACAAGATGAATCAGCAGGATTTATTAATGGAGTCTTAGCAAAGTTTGCATCGTAAAGTAGAGAGTAGCTATATGCAAAATAGAGAGCAAAACGCATACACAGTCACAAAAGTAAATACGTATATTAATAATATGTTCAGACAGGATTATATGTTGCAATCTCTTTTTATAAAAGGGGAAATTAGTAATTGCAAATATCATACTTCGGGACATATTTATTTTACGTTGAAGGATACATCGTCTTCCATTAGTTGTGTAATGTATAAAAAAGAAAGTATGATGTTAACTTTTAAATTACAAGATGGTATGGAAGTTGTTTTAGGGGGAAGTGTTACAGTATATGAAGCCCAAGGAAAATATCAATTTTGTGCCAAAGAGGCTTATAAACAAGGGATTGGTTCCTTGTATGAAACATATGAACAGTTAAAGAAATCACTAGAAGAAAAAGGGTTATTTGCAAAAGAATATAAACAAGAGATTCCAAAATATATTAAAACATTAGGCGTTGTAACAGCCCCTACGGGAGCGGCAGTAAGAGATATTATTCAGATTGCAACAAGGAGAAATCCATACATTCAAATTATTCTGTATCCTGCGATTGTACAAGGAGATAAGGCGGTTTCTAGTATTGTACATGGAATTAGAGCATTAGAACAGAAAAAAGTAGATGTTATGATTGTTGGAAGAGGCGGTGGATCAATTGAAGACTTATGGGCTTTTAATGAGGAATTAGTAGCACAAGCAATATTTGATTGTAGTGTACCGATCATTTCAGCAGTTGGGCATGAAACAGATACAACGATTGCGGATTATGTGGCGGATTTGAGAGCACCAACACCTTCGGCAGCGGCAGAACTTGCAGTATATAGTGTTGTTGATTTGTTTGCTCTTCTTAGAACAAAACGTACAGAATTAGAAAAAAATATTACAAGAAAAATAATGACAAAAAGACATCTAGTTGAACAAAAAAAACATTTATTGCAAAGACAAAGTCCACAAAATAAAGTCGTTGAATTTCGTCATAGTATCGTTTTGAAAGAAGATGCATTGCAAAAATTCATGGAAGAAAAGATAAAGCAAAAGAAACATAGAGTTGCACTTTATATAGAACGATTGAAAGGGCTTTCGCCACTTGAAAAATTAAATCAAGGATATGCATTTGTATCTGAAAAAGAAGGTGGAGCAATTCATACTATTTCAAAAGTAGAAGTTGGAAAATTATATCAAATACATGTAAAAGATGGTTATTTTACTGCAAGAGCCGAAGAAAAGAAAGCGCTAACCATGGAAGGGGATGTTTGAGTATGGCAAAAAAAGAGAATACTTTAGAGAATATGCTTTTAGAACTAGAAGAAACTATAAAAATACTAGAATCGGAAGATACAAATTTGGAAGAGTCTTTTGCATTATATAAAAAGGGAATGACTGTAATAAAGAAATCCAATGATATGATAGATAAAGTAGAAAAACAAGTACTTAAATTAAATGAATTAGGTGAATTAGATGAATTTTAAAGAAAAAATGCAACAAAAGACATGGTTTGTAGAAGAAGTGATGGAACGTTTTTTAATAAAAGAACAAGGACCAGCTAATAGCGTGATTGAAGCTATGAATTACAGCTTACGTGCAGGTGGAAAAAGACTGCGCCCTATTTTGATGATGGAAGCATTTTTATTAGTTAAAGGCACAAAGGTATTAACAAAAGAAGATCAGGACTTGTTATTTCCATTTATGATTGCAATGGAAATGATTCATACATATTCTCTTGTGCATGATGATTTGCCTGCAATGGATAATGATGAATATAGAAGAGGGAAAAAAAGTACGCATGCTGAGTATGGAGAAGCAATTGCCATTCTTGCAGGAGATGGATTGCTTAATTATGCGTTTGAGACAGCATGTACTTCTTTTGAAAATAAAATAAAAATAGAAGAGGTTGCTAAATCCCTGATGATTTTATCAAAAAAAGCAGGTATTTACGGTATGATTGGTGGTCAAGCAGCAGATATCAAAGGTGAGATGCTATCAGAAGAAGAGATTACAAAAGAATATTTGTTGTATATTCATGAATTTAAGACTGCCGCACTCATTCAAGCATCAC
This sequence comes from Lachnospiraceae bacterium, assembly GCA_051653625.1. Taxonomy (GTDB): domain Bacteria; phylum Bacillota; class Clostridia; order Lachnospirales; family Lachnospiraceae; genus SFDP01. The sequence goes on along the minus strand of JBOFWM010000041.1, from coordinate 5,461 downwards.
TTATGATTGGAGCTACACTTGCAGGTGCAAAAGAAAATGAAGTGAATGAAATGGAACAAGTGGGGTATTATTTAGGAGTAGCGTTTCAAATTCAAGATGATATTTTAGATATAACAAGTACGTTTGATATATTAGGGAAACCTATTAATAGTGATGAGAAAAATGGAAAGATAACATATGTTACAATGAATGGATTGGAAAAGTCGAAAAAAGATGTGATTTCCATGACAGAAAATGCATTAGATATAATGAAGCATTTTAAGGTTCAAAATGAATTTTTGAATGAATTGATTGTGGCACTTATTACTAGAGAAAAATAATGAAATGAGGACGAAGATATGCTACTTGAACAAATAAAAAAGGAAAATGATATTAAAAATATTTCACCAAATGATTACGCTAGTTTAGCACAAGAAATTAGAGAGTTTCTTGTTGAAAAAATTAGTGTTTCAGGGGGACATCTTGGTTCAAATTTAGGTGCAGTAGAATTGACGATGGCGCTTCATTTGAGTTTGAATTTTCCAAGTGATAAAATTATTTGGGATGTTGGGCATCAATCTTATACTCATAAGTTATTAACTGGACGAGCACAAGGCTTTGATTCTCTTAGAAAATATGGTGGAATGAGCGGTTTTCCAAAAAGAAAAGAAAGCGAATGTGATTCCTTTGATACGGGACATAGTTCCACTTCTATATCAGCAGGGCTTGGACTTGTAAGAGCAAGGGATATTGTAGGTGGAAATAATAAAATTGTATCTGTAATAGGAGATGGTTCCTTGACAGGTGGGATGGCTTACGAAGCATTAAATAATGCATCGAGAATGTCTACAAATTTTATTATTGTTTTAAATGACAATAATATGTCCATATCTGAAAATGTAGGTGGGGTATCAAAGTATTTAAATAATATTCGAACAGCAGATAAGTATCTTGACTTAAAATTAGGGATATATAATAGTCTTAGAAAAACAAAATATGGAGATACAGTTGTTGAAAGTATAAGACGTGCAAAAAGTAGTTTTAAACATTTAGTGATTCCAGGAATGTTTTTTGAAGATATGGGAATCACTTATTTAGGACCAGTAGATGGACATGATTTGGAAGGGTTGGTTAAAGTATTTCATGAGGCAAAACGTTGCAAGAGTGCAGTGCTTGTACATGTTCTTACAGAAAAAGGAAAAGGATATGAACCAGCAGAGCGCCATCCGGCAAGATTTCATGGCGCAGAACCTTTTTGCATTGAGACAGGAATTCCGAAAAATCCAAAATTAAAATCGAATTATACTGATATTTTTTCCACAGTTATGATAAAACTTGGTAAGAGAAATAAAAAAGTAGTTGCAATTACTGCAGCAATGCCAGATGGAACAGGTTTAAAAAGATTTCGCAACATATTTCCAGATCGATTTTTTGATGTTGGAATTGCAGAGCAACATGCAGTTACTTTTGCAGCAGGGTTGGCAGCAGGTGGACTTATTCCTATAGTTGCTATTTATTCTTCTTTTTTACAAAGAGCGTATGATCAAATTTTGCATGATGTTTGTATACAAGATTTACCAGTAATATTTGCAATTGATCGTGCTGGATTAGTTGGAAGTGATGGAGAAACGCATCAAGGAATTTTTGATCTTTCTTTCTTATCCTCTATTCCGAATATGCATATTATGGCTCCAAAAAACAAATGGGAATTATCTGACATGATGAAATTTGCGGTAGAATTTAAAAAGCCAATTGCAATAAGATATCCAAGAGGAACCGCTTATGATGGACTAGAAGAGTTTAGAAATCCCATTGTTTATGGAAAAAGTGAGATATTATATAGAGGAAAAGGGATAGCACTTCTTGCAATAGGGAGTATGGTAAAAACTGCATACGAAGTTTACGAAGTGTTAAAAGAAAAAGGTGAAGATGTTACGTTAGTAAATGCTAGATTTGTAAAACCAATTGATGAAAATATTTTAGTGGAATTATCAAAAGATCATACATTATTGGTAACTTTAGAAGAAAATGTATTGAGTGGTGGTTACGGTGAAAAAGTTGTAAAATATATGAATGATCAAAAGATAACATGTGATATATTAACAATTGGGATACCAGATGAATATGTTGAACATGGAAATGTGGAGTTATTAAAGCAAGAAGTATTCATTGATAAAGAGAATATTGTTGATCGAATTTTAAGGAGAAAAAAGGAGCTTTAGTATTTTATGAAAGAACGTTTAGATGTATTATTAGTAAAACTAGGATATGCAGAATCTAGAGAAAAAGCAAAAGCAATTATCATGTCTGGAAATGTATTTATTAATAATCAAAGAGAAGATAAAGCAGGTAGCCTTTTTTGCCTTGAGAAGTCAACCATAGAAATAAAGGGAAATACCTTAAAATATGTAAGCAGAGGTGGACTAAAACTCGAAAAAGCAATGGAGACGTTTGGAATTGTTTTGGAAGATAAAATTTGTATGGATATAGGTGCAAGCACTGGTGGATTTACAGACTGTATGCTGCAAAATGGTGCAAAAAAAGTGTTTTCTATTGATGTTGGGCATGGACAGTTAGCATGGAAGTTACGTCAAGATGAAAGAGTTGTTTGTATGGAAAAAACAAATTTTCGTTATGTTACAAAAGAAGATATTAAAGAAGAAATTGATTTTGCTTCAGTAGATGTTTCTTTTATTTCTTTAACGAAAATTTTACTTCCTGCAAAAAATTTGCTTAATGAATTAGGAAAAATGGTATGTCTTATTAAACCACAATTTGAAGCAGGAAAAGAAAATGTTGGAAAAAAAGGTGTTGTACGCGACCCGGAAATACATAAAGAGGTAATTGAAAAAATAATGCTATATGCAATGAGTATTGGATTTTCAATTAATGGACTTGATTATTCTCCAATTAAAGGACCAGAAGGTAATATTGAATATCTTTTGTATTTGGAAAATAGGAAAGAAGAGTGCAAAACAGATTATGAAATCAAGGAACTTAGAGATATGGTAGTAAAAGCAGCACATCAAAGTTTCTAGTTTATTGAAAGTAGAAGGATTGGAGAAATGGTGTGAAAAATTTTGAAATCGTTACAAATGTTTTAAAGGATAAACAATTAGAATTAACAAATTATGTAATCTCGTATATTGAAAAAAACGGTGGAATTTGTACAATGTTTCCGAGTGATTCAAAAGATACAGAATGTATTATTGTATTAGGTGGGGATGGTACCATGTTAAAAGCGGCTCGCGACAATACAAAAAAACATAGTATGTTGATTGGAATAAATCTTGGAACGCTTGGTTTTTTAGCAGAAGTTGATAGAGAAAATATTACAGATGCTTTAGACCGATTATTAAGGGACGAATTTCAAACACAAGATCGAATGATGTTACAAGGTATTTTAAAAGATGGAAATACTATAAAAAAAGAAATTCATGCTTTAAATGACATTACGATTACAAGGCGTGGAATTTTACAAATTATTCACTTGAAGTTATATGTAAATGGACAGTATTTATGTACATGGAAAGCGGATGGAATTGTTATTTCTACGCCAACTGGTTCGACAGGATATAATATGTCAGCAGGTGGTCCAATAATTGAACCAAGTGCAAATCTAATTGTATTGACTCCAATTTGTGCACATACTTTATCGGCAAGGAGTATTGTCTTGAAAGATGATGATATTATTGAGTTAGAGGTTTTACCGCGTGAAGAAGCAACAAAAGTTTCTATTGAGGTGAGCGGTGATGGATGTGAGAGAATGGAAATTGAAAAAGGCAATAGAATTGTAGTGAAAAAATCACATAAAACTACTACGTTTGTAAAATTAAGTGATATTAGTTTTATACAAGTATTACATAAAAAGATGAATGGATAATGAGAGGGTGGGAGTTTAATGAAAATAAAGAGACAACAAGAAATTGAAAAAATTTTAAATTTGTATAAAATAGAAACCCAAACAGATTTAGCCAATCATCTCACCAATTCTGGTTTTAAAGTTACACAAGCAACTGTCTCAAGAGATATTAAAGAGATGAGATTAATTAAAAAGACAGATGAGTTTGGAATACACCATTATGTTTTACCAAACGAAAAAATTCGAGTATTAGATGAGAAATATAGACGTATTTTGAGAGAAGGCTATATTTCTATGGAATGTGCAGGAAATTTATTAGTTATTAAAACGGTGTCTGGTATGGCGATGGCAGTTGCGACTGCTATTGATGCTATGGGACTTTCTGAAATTGTAGGAAGTATTGCAGGAGATGATACAATTATGGTGGCTATTAAAACGATAGAAAGTACAGAACTTGTTCAAGAAAAAATGAAAGAATTATTACTGTAAACGAAAGAATAGATAGTATATAGGAAAGGTTGGAAAAATGTTAATAAGCTTGTATGTAAAAAATTTAGCATTAATTGATGAAATAGAATTGTTTTTTGATCGCGGACTTAATATTTTGACTGGAGAAACCGGTGCAGGAAAATCTATTTTAATGGGATCTATTCATTTAGCATTAGGCGGTAAAGCGGATACTAATATTATTAGAAATGGAAAAGAATTTGCATTAATTGAACTTTTATTTGAAGTAAATAAAGAAGAACAAAAAAGAGTAATAAAAGAATTCGATATTCCTTTGGAAGAGGATACTCTATTAATACAACGAAAAATATTAGCCAATAGAAGTGTTTGTAAAGTAAATGGAGAAAGTGTTAGCAATAAACAATTAAAAGAGCTAGCCTCAACTTTTATTAACATTCATGGGCAACATGAAAACCAAAGTCTATTAAAGGGAAAAACATATCTAGATATTCTTGATGATTTTGCGATAGAAGAAGTTGGAGAATATAAAAAAAGCGTATCAGAATATTATAAACTATATAAAGAGATTTCAAAACAGCTTGAAGAGTCTTGTATGGATGAGAAAGAAAAAAATAGACAAATTAATTTGGCAGAATATGAAGTGAACGAAATAGAAGATGCGAAACTAAAAGATGGCGAAGATTTTCTATTAGAAGAACAATATAAAAAAATGGTTTATAGTCAAAAAATTGTAGATATTTTGTCTGGAATTTATAAAATGGTAGGTGGAGACAATGAGCATTCTATTAGTAATTTAATTGGAAAATCATTGCGTGATATCAAATCAATTAGTGAATTAGACACCCAAATTACTACGTTTGAAGAACAATTAATAACTATTGAAGAATTTTCTTTTGAATTTATTAGAGAAATTTCAAATTATTTAGAGTCATTAGAATATGAAAGTGAAGCACTATCAGAAGTAGAACAAAGATTAAACGTGATCAATCATTTAAAAAGCAAGTATGGAAACTCTATTAGTGAAGTTTTATTATATAAAGAAAAACAAGAATCTCTACTTTCAAATTTGAAAAATCAAGATATAAACCGAAAGAAATTAGAAGAAAAACTTTTAAACGTAAAAGACAAATTATGGAAAAAAGCAAAAAAATT
>JBOFWM010000040.1:0-8684 GCA_051653625.1 Lachnospiraceae bacterium | reverse complement strand
CTGATGAATCTGTTTCAGAAATAGATTCTTCCATTATTGAATCCTCTACTAATGCTTGTGCATTTACATCATCGGATACGTTAGGTGCATCAGTATCTATCGTTTCAAGTTCACTTGCTGATACTGACCCTGCATTGCTGTTAGTAGCATACGTTGTATTAGATACAATCAATATAACTGCTAAAAACAAAGCAAGTATTCGTTTTGTTTTTCTCATTTTGTTTAAATTCCCTCCTTTTTAAATTCTTATTTTAAATCACATCTTTTCACTTCTTTCTATCATCACTCCCTTCTTAAATAATATTTAAAATTATGACTATTATTTTTTGTCATTTCTATTTTCAAATATCATCTTCCAAAAAAGATGACATTAAAATAGGCCCTTATGCAGTTCCTTCTTTTTCTTCTACAACATTCTTTTCAACTGCTAGTGCTTCATCCATAAGTTTCAAAAGCTCTAATGTAGAACGAAATATTATTTCTTTTCCTGTCTCAACCCATTTGACTTTTCCTTGCCACGTTGCATTTTGTCGGAACATTACTTGAACAACAAAAGTTGCTTTTTCTCCATTTTTTTCATAAATATTTTGAGAATTATTTTTAATTGTTGCTTTCTTAAAAGACTCTTTTTTACTATAACTTCTATGTTGTAAAGAATGTTGAACAAACCCATTCTCATCGTAATGTTCATCTATTTGCATCAACAAATCAACAGCACTGTCGAAACTATGACATATATTATTATGTAAAGAGGTCCATGTACCTTTCGGTTCACTAAACTCAATGTCATTTACACATGTTAAAATTTTTGTTGCATCTGCTGGTATGATTTTTGTTTTCTTTGTCATTATATTTTACTCTCCTTTTTCATAGAATAGTATTGCAATTATACTAAGTATAATTTTTATTATACATATCTATGGTATCAAAAAAGTCACAAAATAAGAAAAAAATTTTTTTTTACTTATTTTTAACATTTTTTCGTCTTTTTACTCTATAAATTAAACTTGCTATATAGCCAAAGATTAAAGCACCACTACATCCAACTGCTCCTGCAACAAATCCTCCTGAAAATAATCCAAGAAATCCTTCTTCAATAATTGCTTTTTTTACGCCCTTCATTAGTATATTTCCAAACCCCAAAAGAGGTACGCTTACTCCTGCGCCTGCATATTCTAAAAGCGGCTCATATACACCAATAAAACTTAATACAATTCCTGTACATACGAGTAATACCATGATTCTACCTGGCATTAACTTTGTTTTTTCCATTAATATCTGTACTAACATACAAATAAGTCCACCAACCCAAAATGCATTAAAAAAAATCATCCTAATAACCTTTCCTTTCAAAATACTATTCAATGTTATTAAGATGTCCTATTTTTCTTTTATTATACATAATCTATTGATACAACATCAGAAATTTCATCTACAATTTCATAAATACTTTTTGCCGCACATTCAATACTCTTTGTAGCATATCGTTCGTATAAAGGAACTCGTTCCTCAAATAAACCTTGTAAATCTTGTCCTTCTTTCAAAACAACTCCACGTTCTTTTAAATCTCCTAAACGAAGACTTAATGTTTCTAGTTCAATCGATAAATAAATGATCTCTCCAATTTTTCTAAAATGTTGCATTGCATTTTCACCGTAAATCACACTTCCTCCAGTTGCAATTACACAATTCTCTACGTCAATCGAAGAATTTACTTCCTCTTCAATGTTAATAAACGCTTGTAAACCTTTTTGGTCAATAATTTCATTTAATAACATTCCCTTTTTTTCTTGGATCATCAAATCAGAATCTATAAATTTCATTCCCAGTTTTTTTGCAAGAACTACACCTACAGTACTTTTTCCTGCTCCTGGCATTCCAATCAAAATTATATTCTTCAAATAAGTAACCTTCCTATTCTCCTAAGTACGCAATTATTTCTACTTCACATAACACTTTTTTCGGCAATTCTTTTACCGCCACACAACTTCTAGCTGGATTATGTGTAATAAATGAAGCATATACTGTATTAAACTCAGCAAAATCTTCCATATTTTGAAGAAAACATGTAGTTTTCACAATATTCTTATAAGTTGCTCCTGCTTCTTTTAATACTGCCGCAATATTTTTCATAACTTGAGTAGCTTGTGCTGAAATATCTGTTGCATCTACTTCTCCACTTTCTGGATTAATTGGTATTTGTCCAGATGCATATAACATATTCCCTACAACAATTCCTTGTGAATATGGTCCAATGGCTGCTGGTGCTTCACTAGTCGCTATTTTTTTTAACATAAGTATTCTCCATTCTTTTTAAAAAATTACGGTCACATAAAATCCCCGTTCATTTTCTATTATTTTTTTTACAGTTCCCTTTGTCTCTTGTAAACGTTGCGTAAATGGAATATTTGCAGACATTGCAAGGGAAGGATCAATTGTATAATAATAATTACTAGGCAACACACCTTCAGTAACAGTCACTTCATCACCCTCTTTTAAAAACCCTGAACGCTCCATTTTAAATTCCATTTCTCTCATAACTTTCCTCCAAATAAAGAACATAGTATCAAGCTATATTATACAAAGTTTTCTTCTATAATTCAAGCATTCTACGAAATATACGCATTTGTAATTACCACAGCATGTGCAATTCCTGGTACACTTTTTCCTTCATTAAAACTTGTTTTACTAAGTAAGGCTCCTGTCGGTACATATAAAATTTTTTTCCATTTTTTAGATTCGATATTACGTAATATATAACTTGATAATACGGTCGCAGAACAAGCGCATCCACTTCCACCTGCATTTACATGTTGTGCATTATCAAATACTTCTACTCCACAATCAAGATGATTTTTTGATATATCTATCCCTTTTTCTTGTAATAAATAAATGAGCGCAGTCGATCCAATAGTACCTAAATCCCCGGTTATAATTTTATCATACTCCTCCGGTTTACTTGAAAAATCTTTAAAGTGTTGATAAATGGTATCTGCCGCTGCCGGTGCCATACAAGCTCCCATATTTGAAGAATCCTTTATGCCATAATCTACAATTTTTCCGGTTGTAATTCCATAAATTTTTGCCTTAGTCTTTTCTTCCAATGTATCTTTTAACAAAAATGCAGCACTACCAGTTACCGTCCAAGAAGAGGAAAGCGGTCTTTGATTCCCATATTCTAGTGGAAATCTAAATTCTTTTTCTGCACTTGCAAAATGGCTTGATGTTATACAAATACAATTTTTTGAAAAACCGCCTGATATAGTCAATGCACCTAATCCTAATCCTAATCCAGACGTTGAACATGCTCCATATAAACCAAACAAAGGTATATCAAAATTTTTCAATCCAAAATTTGTCGCCATAAGTTGGCCCAACAAATCTCCACCAAATATATATCGTATCTCTTCTATCTTTATCTTATTTTTTTGAAGCACCAATTTCACTACTTCTTCTTGTAATTTGCTTTCTGCTTCCTCCCAACTTTCACAATCAAACAAATCATTTTCTAACACCTTATCAAAATATTTCCCTAATGGTCCCTCTCCTTCTTTCGTCCCAACAATGGCAGCACTTTCTGCAATATATACATTATTAGGAAATATAATACTTTGTTTACCACATCCATTAACAATTGCATCTTTACACATAAAAAACCTCTCTTTCTTAATTTATATTTTTATCAAAGAGAGGTTATTTATTCATTTCTTTTTAATAATTGTGTTCGAATTTTCATTTTGATTCGTTGCAAAGCATTATCCGTAGCTTTCTCATCTTTTCCAAGCACTTTTGCAATATTTGTATATTTCATTCCTGTAATATATAAATCTAATACTTGTTTTTCAAACATACTAAGTTGTCTGTCAATCATAGTTTCAAGTTGTTTGACATTTTCTTGATCAATCAATACTTCTTCTGGATTTCGTTCTTTTTGGGAAGGTAAGATATTGGCCAAAGGTTGCGGGCCTTTTTCTTCTTCATTTTGATCAAATGTTGTTCCATACAATGAGATATACGTATTCAATGGCATGTGTTTTTTTCGGTTAGAAGCTTGAATTGCTTTATATATTTGGCGTAAAATACACAAATCAGCAAAAGTGTAAAAACTTGCATCTCTTCCACTATCATAGTCTTTTACTGCTTTAAATAGACCAATCATACCTTCTTGAATTAAATCATCTTTGTCTGCACCTAAAATAAACATTGTTTCTGCTTTTTTTCGAACATGAAATTTATATTTTTCTAAAATAAATTCCATAATAGATTCTTCTCCATCGCGAAGAAGAAGGATTAACTCCTCATCACTATATTCCGAGTAATCAAATGATTTCATACTTCCCCTTATATTTCCTATTTTAATCTTTGACGAACAATTTCATATGCTAAAACACCAGCTGCTACAGACGCATTTAAGGAATCGATATCACCTTTCATCGGAATAGAAGCTATCATATCACAGTTCTCTTTTACAAGACGACTTACGCCTTCTCCTTCACTACCAATAACCATACCGATTGGTCCTTTTAAATCCAATTTGTACATACTTGTCCCTTTCATGTCTGCACAAACAAACCAAAGTCCCTCTTTCTTAAGTTCTTCAATTGTCTTCGTAAGATTTGTTACTTTTGCTACTGGTGTATAGTTTAGTGCACCAGCAGATGTTCTTGCAACTGTTGCAGTCAATCCAACTGCTCTATTTTTAGGAATAATAACTCCATGTGCTCCAGCTAAATTTGCTGTTCGAATAATTGCCCCTAAATTATGTGGATCTTCAATATTATCTAATAAAACAATAAATGGTGGTTCTTCTTTTTTCTTTGCCGCCTCTAAAATATCTTCTACTGTTGCATATGCATATGCTGCTGAATAAGCAATAATACCTTGGTGTTTTCCTGTTGCTGAAATTTGATCCAAACGTTCTTTTGTAACATATTTAATTAATGTATCTTGTTTTTTTGCTTCTTTTTTTATTGTAACAATTGGCCCATCTTGACATCCATCAAGTACAAACAATTTGTCAATTGTTTTCCCAGAACGAAAAGCCTCTATAACTGCATTTCTTCCTTCAATAACTGTTTCTTCATAATTCATTTTTTTTATCCTTCCATCTCTTGGCAGACTAAAGTTCTAATTCTAATTTTTTTAGTCCAATTTTTGTAAGCTCAATGATTCGCTCTTCTCTACCTTGTAAATATAAATATCCAACTAATGCTTCAAATCCTGTAGCTTTTCTATAATCTGCAACTGTTGCGTTTTTGGCGTTAGAATAAGATTTTGCATTTCTTCCTCTTCGGTATACTGCTTGCTCTTCTTCTTCTAACTCTTCATAAATCGCTTCCGCTAAATCGCATTGTGCTTTTGCTTTCACAAATTCACTCTTCATTTTATGAAGTGACTGTGTTGGTCTATTTCCTCTACTAACTATAACACTACGAACTATTAAGTCAAATACACAATCCCCAATAAATGCTAATGTTAATGGGGAATACGTTTTGATATCCACTTCTTCACATTGAAATTCTAATTTTAACTTCTCTGCAAATCCTAGATTTTTTTCCATTTTACACCTTCTCTTGTATCTAATAGCTCAATTCCCATTCCAAGTAATGTTTCCCTTATTTCGTCTGCTTTTGCAAAATTTTTCTCTTTTCTTGCAAGTTGTCTTTCTTCAATTAGCGCTTCAACAGTATCTTCTAATTTTTCTTCTTTTTTATCAATAATAAGACCACAAATATCTGTCATTACACGTAATAATTCATTTAATTCATTTGCAAACTCTTTTGATGAATTGATTGATGTTTCAATATTAATAAATTTAACAAGTTCAAAAATATATGAAATTGCATCTGCTGTATTAAAATCATCTTCCATCGCCATGTTAAATTTTTGCTTATATTCTTTTGCTTTTTCTAATAATTCTTTTTCAGTAGATGTTATTTCCTCTACCTTTGTTGTAGTAGAAATATCTTTTAATTTATCTGCTGCTGTAATAATTCGTTCTAATCCATTTTTAGCAGCTTCCATCAAATCAGCACTAAAATTTAATGGGCTTCTATAATGAGCAGACAACATAAAGAATCGTAATACTTGTAAATCATATTTTTCACTAATATCACGTACTGTAAAAAAGTTTCCTAACGATTTACTCATCTTTCTATTGTCAATATTTAAAAATCCATTGTGCATCCAATACTTTGCAAATTCTTTTCCATTGGCAGCTTCCGATTGTGCCACTTCATTTTCATGATGTGGGAATATTAAATCTTCACCACCTGCATGAATATCTATTTCATCCCCTAAATATCGTTTGCTCATAACAGAACATTCAATATGCCACCCTGGGCGTCCTTGACACCATGGCGATTCCCAATATGGTTCCCCTTCTTTTTTAGGTTTCCATAAAACAAAATCACTCGCATCTTCTTTTTGTTCTTCTCCTGATACCAACAAAGAACGATTTCCAGCTTGTAAATCTTCTAAATTTTTATGTGATAATTTCCCATATTCTACAAAACTCTTTGTTCTAAAATATACGGTACCATCTTTTGCTACATATGCATGCCCTTTATCAATTAAGGTAGAAATCATTTCTAGCATACCTTCAATTTCATTTGTTGCCAAAGGATGTGTCGTTGCTGGAAGTACATTTAATGCTTCCATATCTTTTTTACATTCCTCTATATATCGTTCTGATATTACAGAAGAATCAACACCTTCTTCCATTGCTTTTTTTATAATTTTATCATCAATATCTGTAAAATTTGATACAAAATTTACTTTTAAACCAACATGTTCCATATAGCGTCTGATTGTATCAAATACTATCATTGGTCTTGCATTCCCAATATGAATTAAATTATAAACAGTTGGACCACAAACATACATTCTAACTTTTCCATCTTCAATTGGTACAAATTCTTCCTTACTTTTTTTTAATGTATTATATATTTTCATACGATATTACTTCTCCTTTACTTCTTCTCTTACTTGCGTTTCTAATATTTTTTCTAATGTACTTAACCTTGATTGAATTTTATAAATATCCTCTAACATAGGATCTGGGAAATTACATTGATCTAGTGTGTCTTGTGGTAATGTCTCATTTTTTCTTTTTACAATTCTTCCTGGTACACCGACTACTGTAGAATTAGGTGGTACTGCCTCTAATACCACACTTCCTGCACCTATTTTGGAATTATCTCCTATAGTAAAAGAACCTAATATTTTTGCTCCTGCACTTACCATTACATTATTTCCAAGGGTTGGATGTCTTTTCCCTATTTCTTTCCCTGTTCCACCAAGTGTTACACCTTGATATAAAGTACAATTATCACCAATAATTGCAGTTTCTCCAATGACTACTCCATGTCCATGATCTATAAATAATCCTCTTCCTATTGTTGCGCCTGGATGAATCTCTATTCCTGTTTTGCGGACTGCCCTTTGAGAAACCCATCTTGCTAAAAAGTATTGCTCTTTTAAGTATAATTTATGTGCAATCCTGTAATGTATCATTACTTTAAAACTCGGATATAATAATACTTCCTTTGTGCTATGTATTGCGGGATCTCTTTCTCGTATAATTTTTGCTTCTTCTTTTAATCTACTTAAAATACTCAAATTCGTCCTTCTTTCTTACTATACTATTTCATTTAAATAAATGTGAAGATATTTAAACATACACTCACCTAATTTTTCTATTCCTATACAATTATTTTCTTCATTTATAGTATTATTTATTTTTTCTATAGTAGAAATATAATAAAATTCTTTCTTTTCTTTTACAAGTTTCATCTTATATTGCCCAGAATTCTCTGTAAGAATCTCATCTTTCACCTGAAAAAAAAGTACTAATTCCTCTGTAAAATATGCATTTGTAATTACACTAAGTTGTTCTCTTGTAAAAGAAGTTTTTAACTTGATAAGTATTTCAAAAAAATCTAATATTGAAATAATTCTTCCCATTATAGATGGTTCTATTTTCTCTTCTCTAAGTGCTCCAACTTCTTTCCATCCAATGTTACACATTGCCTCTTGAATATAAATTTTTCCTTCTTCTTTCGCATCTATATAATAACCAATTATTGTATTATGTTTTCTTTCTCTTATTATATTAATTCTTCCATTTTGTGCTTTCGACTCAAGAAGCTGTCTTTGATAATAGTTATAATCTCTTTTTACATGTATTTTTTTATGTTCTATAAGCCACATATTTACAAATTCTAATAATTCATCTATCGTATCTTCTTTTAAACATTCTATTTCAAATGTTTCATTCATAGAATCTAATACAAACTGTTGTTTATCATAAATATATCGAAATCCATAAGGCGTATAAATATCAGGATTTGCAGGCATTAAATATACAAACGGAATTTTTTCTATTCCTAACTCTTTTAATGCTTTTGTAAGCAACTTATTCATATATCCCTTTTTTCGATAATCCTTTTTTGTCCCAACACCAACAATATAAAATGAAGGTATCACAAACGATTCTTTTTGATTGATACAACACATTTGAATAGGTGTTAAAAACATCATCGCATTTATTGTTGTTTCTTCTATTATATATGCTATATTTTCTTTCATTTTATGTTCAAAATAATATTCATGGAATAATTCGCTATCTTCATAAAATATTTCTTTCCATAAAGATTTTATCTCAAGGAATTTCGATTCTTCTA
>JBOFWM010000039.1:0-7530 GCA_051653625.1 Lachnospiraceae bacterium | reverse complement strand
ACATAATAATTCAGCCAATTTGTATACAAGTTATTACTATGTGATCTCCACAAAAGCTTTGGTTTCTTTGTTGCATCATCTCCTGGATAGTAATTTTTCGGAACATCTATTTCTAATCCCTTATTGATATCTCTAATATATTCATTATGTAACGTAAATCGATCGTATTCTGGGTGACCCATTAAAAAGATCTGCTTTCCATCTCCTGCACTAATTAATACAACGCCAGCTTCCTTTGATTCTGCAAGAACAGTTAACGCTTCACATTCATATACTTCTTTTCTTGAAATAGTCGTATGTCTACTATGTGGCAAATAAAAGGAATCATCAAATCCTCTTACTAAAGATATTTTACGATTTAACACATCATGCGAATAGACCCCAAATAACTTTTTGTCAAGCAACTCTTTATTGATTCCATAATGATGAAAAATACCAGCTTGCGCCCCCCAACAAATATGAAAAGTAGAAGTAACGTATTCCTTAGACCAATCCATAATTGTACAAAGTTCTTTCCAATAATTCACTTCCTCAAATTCAAGTTGTTCTACTGGTGCACCCGTGATAATTAACCCATCAAATTTACGATGTTTTATATCATCAAAATTATGATAAAACTTATTTAAGTGGGTACTTGATGTATTTAAAGAAACATGACTACTTACCTTAATAAAAGTAATATCTACTTGTAGTGGAGTGTTCGATAAAGCACGTAATAATTGAAGCTCTGTCTCTTCCTTAATTGGCATTAGATTTAAAATTCCAATTTGCAATGGTCTAATTTCTTGACTCATGGCACGATTTTCATCCATCACAAATATATTTTCAAATTCTAATATTTCTTTTGCAGGTAAATCACTTTGTATTTTAATTGGCATCTCTAATTATACCTTCCTAGTTTCATATTTTATATCATATAAATTTAATTTTATCACAAACCTATTTTTCTAACAAGTTTGTACGAAATTCTTCTTCTGTAATAATGGTAACATTTAATTCTTTCGCCTTTTTATTTTTAGAAGAAGTACTTAAAGCATCATTATTAATCAGATAATTTGTGTTTTTTGAAATAGAACCACTTACTTTTCCACCCTTACTCTCAATTAACTCCTTTAAGGCATTACGGTTTTCAAAATACTCTAAACTTCCCGTAATCACAAAGGTTTTATTCAAAAATGCTTCGTTGATAGATTTTTCCACTTTTTCAAAAGTTAAAATCTTTACAAGTTCATCCATTATTTTTTGATTTTCTTCTTTTTCCATATATTGAACGAAAGCAATTGCAATCACTTCACCTACACCATTGATTTGATTAAGCTCTTCTACTGTCGCCTTTTTTACCGCTTCATATTCGTAGGAAAAAGCGTCACAAATTAATTTAGCCGTAGCAAGTCCTACATTTGCAATTCCTAAGCTATAAATAAAATTTGCTAAATTTGTATGTTTTGCATTTTCAAGACTTTGTATTAAATTAAGAAATGATTTCTCCCCAAATCCTTCCATGGTTACAATCTCATCTTTATATTGTTCTAATTTAAAAATATCACAATACGTAAGAATAAATCCTTTTTCAATAAATTTTTCTAATGTAGCTGTAGAAAGTCCATCAATATTCATTGCATCTCTTGATACAAACAATTCAAAACTTTTACTCTTTTTAATCGGACAGCTTTCATTTGAGCAAAACAATGTTTCCGCTTCACTTACTTGTTTGATGCTTGTTTTTTGTCCGCAAGCAGGGCATACCTCAGGAATTATAAGAGTGTTACTTCTTGTTAAATTCTCATTTATTTGCGGAATAATCATATTGGCCTTATAAACCGTTATTTTATCTCCGATCCCTAACTCTAAGGCTCTTAAGATACTAATATTATGAAGAGAAGCACGTGCTACTGTACTTCCTTCTAATTCTACTGGTTCAAAGATAGCAACAGGATTAATAAGCCCCGTTCTACTTGGGCTCCATTCCACATCTAGTAATGTGGTTTCTCCTAATTCATCTGCCCATTTAAATGCCATAGAATCCTTTGGAAATTTTGATGTTACACCAAGTGATTTGCTCAATTCTAAATCATTTAACGACAATACAAGGCCATCCGAGGGATAATCTAGTGTTTTTATTTTTCCAGAAAAAGAATGTAGCGTATCTTTTAAGTTATCTTTTGTAACCATTTGGAATTCCACCATTTCAAATCCAAGACTACTTAAAAATTCTAACTGTTCTTTTCTTGTGGTGTAAGAAAATGATTCATTATTTACTAGTGAAAATCCAATAAATCGCACCATTCTTTTTGCTGTAATCTCATTGTTTAATTGACGCACAGAGCCAGAACATAAATTTCTAGGATTTTTATATTTTTCTTCCTCTACAATTACTTCATTAATTTTTTCAAAATCGGAATAGGAAATAATCGCTTCCCCACGAATGACAAGCTCTCCTAAATATGGAATTTTTTGTGGTAAGTTTATAAATACAGTTGCATTATTCGTAACTACTTCACCAACTTCTCCATTCCCTCTAGTTACAGCTTGAACAAGAACTCCATTTTGATAAGATAATACAATGGTTAATCCATCTAATTTCCATGACAAACACGCTTCATATTCTTTAATCCAACTTATAAGCTCTTCCACTTCTTTTGTTTTTGCAAGGGAAAGCATTTTTTGAGAATGACGCATTTTAGGTAAATTATCTACTGCCTCATATCCTACTTTTCTTGTAGGAGAGTTTCCAAATACTATTCCTGTCTCATTTTCTAATTTTTCTAGTTCTTCATATAATGTATCATATTCTAAATTAGAAATAAGTTCTTTATCTTCTGCATAATATGCTTTGCTTGCTTTTGTTAATATTTCTATTAATTCTTTTATTCTAGTTTGCTTTACTTGATTTGTCATGTTTTACCCACATCCTTTTTACTACTTTTTACTACTCTTTACATATTCGATACAATTCTTCTAATTCTGCTCCTACGATTTTACGATACTCCCCACGCTTTAATCGATTTAATGTTATATTTGCCACACGAACACGTTTTAATTCTACTACAGAATATGTTAATGCATCACACATTCTACGAATTTGACGATTTAACCCTTGTGTTAATACAATACGAAAAGAATATTTTCCAATATACTCCACTTCACACGCTCTTGTAGTGCAATCCAATTCTTTTAAATAGATTCCTCTTTTCATTGCATCAAGAAACTTCTCATCAATTTCCTTGTTTACCTTTACCAGATATTCCTTTTCATGATAATGACTTCCTGTCATCAAATTTTTTATTAACATTCCATCATTTGTCATAAGAAGTAAACCTTCTGATTCCTTATCTAATCTTCCAGCATACGTAAGACGGACAGGATATTTTAACACATCTTTTATTACTTTTGTAGCATGTTTATCTTTGCTCGTACAAACAACTCCTCTCGGTTTATAAAAAGCAAGTACTACTTTTTCTTCTTGTTGGCCTACTAACTTTCCATGAACCTTTACAATATCCTTATTTGTAACTCTTGTCCCATTTTGTGCAATCTCTCCATTCACTAAAACCTTTTTTTGCTCTACAAGCACATCGGCTTCTCGTCTTGAACAAACTCCACAATCTGCAAGATATTTATTAATTCTAATTTTTTCCATTTTCATTCACGCAATCTTTCATTTTCATTCTAACATTCTGCATTTTTCTATTATAACAGAAAAAAACTACCAGACAACCCTTAGGTTTATCTGGTAGTCGTAATCTATTCTAAAAACTCTGTTTTTACATATCCTGTTTTACCATTATATGTTACTTTACTCCAACCATCTGAAAGATTTTCTAATACCTCTAACTTATCTCCCGCATAACATAATGCAATACGTTCCGAACTTTGATCTGCACTTATTCTAACATTAATGCTTTCTTTGGCAGTTACAGTTCCAGTTTTTCCCTCAACCGTTGTATTTTCCGTTACAGGAGTTTCTGTCTCACTATTTTCTTCTTGAACCACTTCTTCTGTTGTAGAAGCTTCTGTTTGTGCTGCAGGATTACTTACCATTTTTGTTTCTACTGGTTCTAAATATTCCGACTTAACAAATGCATCTTTTCCTTCAAAAGTAATTTTAGACCATCCATTTAAACGTTCTTCAATCAAGTCATATACTGCTCCTACTTCGCTTTTTCCAAGACGGTCTGCAGTTTCGCTATCCGAACTTCTAACATTTACTACCGTTGTTGTTTTAACCTTTGTTACTACCTCAATTTCTGCTGGAACTTCTTCCACCACAGCAACTTCTTCTGCTTGTGACGCTTCTTCTAATTTCGCTAATTCATCCCCTACCGCTGCAGTAAGAATTCCTGTAATAGATTCCAAAAATGCTCTTAATTCTTCATCATTTTCTACTGTTTCATTATATTGAACTTGTATACTGTTAAATAAATCAACAACATCATTTTGCGCAGATACTGCAAGAAGATATTCTTCTTCCCATCCTTCAATCTCAGCACTATTGATGTAATATTCTCCATTTTCATTTTTACAAATATATAATGTTTTAAGACCTGGTGCAGATAATTCATACTCCTTAAATTTTAATTCATAATATACATATGCAATAAAAGAATCTGCAACTGGTCCGATCTTTGTATATACTTTTATATTATTATGAGCTTCAATAAACTCACTTTTCTTTTGAATTTTAATTTCTTCTGTGTCTTCTAAATAATTACTAATTTGATGAATTGTCGTAACGTCTCCATCCGAAATTGCTTGAAAATACTGTTTTACAAGATTTACAACTTCTGGGTATGCATCTACTTCTAATGGCTCTTCTGGAATAACAAATTGTACGCTTCCACCTTCTGTTTCTTTTGCTTCCGCAACAATTGTTTCACTTGCTACTTTGCTTTGTCTCATGATACTACCAATTCCAATCAAAATTATAGCTACTGCAAAAAATGCACCTGCAGCAATTGCAATTTTTTTGTTTTCTTTAATCAAATGTTTGAAATCAGTTATATATTCTTTTATGTGCTTTTTAATATCATTTATTTTATCTTTGAAATCTTTAGAGTTATTCATAAAACCCACCTTTCCATAACTTAACAATTTTATTTTTACATGTTTAATGCACCCGACAGGAATCGAACCTGCATCAAAGGCGTCGGAGGCCTCCGTTCTATCCGTTAGACTACGGGTGCAGATACATTGTAAAACATCTAATTGTTACGATTTTATTACAATACCTAAGCTATAATATCACATCTAAGATTTCTTGTCTAGTTTTTAATTATTTTGCACATGTAAGTGATTTTTTGTTACTATCATAAAAATATACATGATTGGATAAATATTCCTCTGGAAGAACTTGCGTATCATTTACTTCATTCACCATCTTATTTAATTCGTTTACATCAATACAATGATCTGCTTTGATTATAATCAGCTCATGTACAGAACTCGGTATTACATAATAATCCCCACCTAATATTTCTTCGATTTCTTCTTGTATATTATCGTAACAAATACACGAAGCACCATAAAATCGATTAATATTTGTAAGAATATACATTTTTTGCTCTTGATTTTCTATTTCTGCAATCATTTCTTCTACATATTCTTTCATATCTTCTCCTGGTTCCATTTCTGATTCAAAAAGCTCTTTTATAATATAGTTCATTGTTTTAAATTCATATGGCTGAATCTTTTGACAACTAATTTTTGTATCTGCAAATAATTGTTCCTTAGAGATATTCCAACTTTTCAAATGGGAATCCGCTATCATTACAACACCATTTCCAAAAATTTCCGTTACAATTAAACATTGGCACACAAGCGCTAAGTCAAGAAATGGGATATACGGAACATCTTCTAATAAGGTTTGATTTTTTTCAAAATCAATCAAGCGATATACTAATTTTTCTTTTACTTTTTCATAATCATTAAAAAAATCTAGTGCAAATGCTTCTGGCATTTTTCCACTATCGAATGCTTCTATAATTGCAAGCATTGTCTCTCCAAAATTTCCGTTTTTCTTATATAAATTATAAAACTCTTCCATATATATAGTTGGGCCCATTGTATGTTCTAATTCCATTACTGTAATGCCTTGTAATAATACACCATTGTTTTTCGAAACACTCTGTACCATTATTTTTTTATCGTCTCCATAAAATTCAGATAATCCTAATCGAACTCTTTCTACAAAATTTCTATAATTATTTTCCATACCTTCTCTTTTCTCCTTTTTTTCAAATTTTTCCACAAAAAAAGACAACACCCCAAATCAATTGGTTGTTGTCTTAAAAGTCGCTATATACGAATTATACTCTTGATAAATAATCCCCTGAACGAGTGTCGATTTTGATTTTATCACCTTGTTCTACAAATAATGGAACATATACGATTGCACCAGTTTCAACTGTAGCCGGTTTTGTAGCACCTTGTGCTGTATCACCTTTAAATCCTGGTTCCGTTTCTGTAATCTCAAGTTCTACAAATAATGGTGGTTCAATTGCAAATACATTTCCATTATGGGAACATACTTTACAAACATCATTTTCTTTCACAAATTTTAAATACTCTCCTACTGTTTCTTCATTTAGAGCAATTTGTTCATAAGATTCTTGATCCATAAAATGGAATAAATCACCATCTGAGTATAAATATTGCATATCTTTACGATCTATACGTGCTTGAGGACATTTTTCTGATGGACGGAAGGTTTTTTCTACCAAACCACCATTAATAATATTTCTAAGCTTCGTTCTTACAAACGCCGCACCTTTACCTGGTTTAACATGTTGGAATTCTACGATTTGAAAAATATTTCCATCATATTCTATAGTAAGACCATTTCTGAAATCTCCTGCTGAAATCATTTCACTTTCCTCCTAAATCTATTCACTTACAATTCTATAATATTCTATATTATATTCCTACATTTGGCAAGACAAATTAACATATTTCCTCATTTATTTTCAAAATAAGCCAATCAATTGCCTCAATATATCCGTCTAATCCTTTTCCCATAATTTGCTTATCACATACTTCACTTGTAACGGATAATTGACGAAAGGCCTCTCTTTTTTTTATATCAGAAATATGTATTTCTACTTTTTTAAACGGAATACTTTCTAATGCATCACGTATCGCATAACTATAATGAGTAAAAGCACCTGGATTTATAACGATTCCCTTTGTGTCATCAAAATATGATTCTTGAATTTTATCAATAATGGCCCCTTCGTAATTACTTTGAAATACTTCAATCGAAATACCACATTCAAGTTCTTTGTCTTTTATTTTATTTAATAAAAATTCATAATCTTCTTTTCCATATACATTTTGTTTTCGAATTCCTAAAAAATTAAGATTAGGCCCATTAATTACTAGTAATTTCATTTCTTTATCCGTTGCCAAAACCTTATAAAACTCTGTAAAGTTATGTTTAATTCCCTGTTCAACCTACTCCATTTCGCTTTAAGCTACTTTGGTTTGCTATAGTAGTCCAAGGGCTTTAATTCCGATACAACGAATCGTACATAT
>JBOFWM010000038.1:0-4703 GCA_051653625.1 Lachnospiraceae bacterium | reverse complement strand
ATTTAATTGAAAAGGGTTATGTGAGTAGAGAAGTGATCAATTGGACTCAAGCTGATGTGGAAAAACAATTTGCATCAGGACAAGTTGCAATGATGATTAATGGACCATGGCAATTTTCAGCGTTAGCAGATGATGCACCAGATTTAGAGTATGGGGTAACATTGGTTCCTCGTGCAGATGATGGGATTCATGCATCTGTGTTAGGTGGAGAAAATGTTGCTATTTGTAAGGGTGCTGATGTAGATGCATCGTGGACATTTTTAAAATGGATTACAAGCAAAGAAAAATCTCAAGAGATTTGCAAAGCAATTGGTTATTTTTCGCCAAGATCAGATGTGGATGTACAAGAAATGTTTGCTGGAGATGATTTGAATATGATTTTTGCAGAAGTAATGCCTAGTGCACAATCAAGAGGACCATCACCAGATTGGCCAGAAATTTCGGCTGCAATTTATACAGCGCAACAAGAAGTATTTACAGGACAAAAAGATGTGGATACAGCGATGAATGATGCACAAATAAAGATAGATTCATTAAATAAATAATAGTATTAAGGTATCCCATCGCATAAACAATTTATAATTGTGGTGTGGTGGGATTTTTTTACTCAAAATATAGAGAAAGAAATAAAAGGAGGGTTTGATGAGTGCCAATAAAAAAGAAAAAATGATTGGGTATTGTTTTATTATACCGGCGGTTTTATATATGCTGATATTTATTGGATATCCAATTTTTTATAATTGGATAATTAGTTTTCAAGATGTCACAGCAACTACATTGGGAAGTAATTCACGTGATTTTGTTGGTCTTGAAAATTATAAAATGATTTTTGCAGATACGACATTTAAAACAACATTAAAAAATACATTTATATATACCATTGGTTGCTTAACCATACAATTTACATTTGGTTTTTTACTTGCATTATTTTTCAAACAAAAGTTTAAAATTTCCAAACCAATAAGAGGGTTCATTGTTATTAGTTGGATGTTGCCAGTCACTGTAACGGCATTGATTTTTAAATTTATGTTTGCAGAAGGAAATGGCATTATTAACTCGATTTTATTAAATATTGGGATTGTTGATCAACCAATAGGTTGGTTATTAAGTAGTGGAACTGCAATGTTTGCTTTGATTATCGCAAACTCTTGGGTTGGAATTCCTTTTAATATGTTACTTCTTACAACAGGATTAAATGATATTTCAGAAGATATATATGAGGCGGCATCACTTGATGGAGCAACTGTAGTACAAAAATTTGTGAAGATTACTTTGCCTCTTTTACGTTCCACAATTTTGTCGGTTTTAATTTTAGGATTTGTATTAACCTTTAAAGTATTTGATTTGGTTTATGTTATGACGGGTGGAGGTCCAGTAGATGGGACAGAAGTGTTATCTACATATTCTTACAAATTATCTTTTAAATTATTTCGATTTGGAGAAGGAACAGCAGTTGCCAATGTTTTATTTTTATGCTTAGTTGCGATTGCTTTTTTATACCTTACAACAATTTCTAAAGAAGAAGCAGCATAGGAAGAAAGTGTGATAAAGGAGAAAAAATGAAAAAAGATGAAAAAATAGAAAGTTTAGGAATGAAAAAAAATATTGTAATGTGTATTATTGCTTTGATAATAGCATGTTTATTTTTATTTCCACTTTATTGGATTGTAGTAAATTCCTTTAAGATAGATGGGGAAATATTTGCAAGTGTTCCAACCTTGTGGCCAAGGCAATTCACATTAAAAGCGTACGAAGAACAATTGAACGGTTTGTCGGTAACCATAAAGAATTCAAGTATTATTGCAATTGGGTCGATGATCATATCACTTTCTTTGTCTGTACCAGCAGCATATGGATTAGCAAGATATAAAATAGCAGGAAAAAAGTTGTTTATTATGATTTTTCTTGTAACTCAGATGTTACCTGCATCGCTTGTTTTAACACCATTATTTCTTGTGTTTTCGAAGATAGGAATATTAAATACTTATCTTGCGCCAATTCTCTCAACAGCAACAATTTCGATTCCATTTATTGTTTTGATGTTAAGACCAGGTTTTCTGGGACTACCAAAAGAATTAGAGGATGCTGCTAAAATTGATGGATGTAGTACTATTATGACTTTTATAAGAATAGGAATTCCTATTTCGAAACCTACAGTAATCACAGCGGCATGTTTGAGTTTTGTGTATGCATGGAATGATTTAGTATATTCGATGACATTTAATACGAGAGAAGCAATGCGACCAATGACGGCAGCAATTTATACGTTCATGAATCAATATGGTACAAAGTGGAATAGTATTATGGCGTATGGCGTTTTATTAATTATACCAAGTGTTTTTATATTTGTCACAATGCAAAAGCATATTGTGGATGGAATGACAACGGGATCAGTGAAAGGATAGGAGAAAAAAATGAATGTATTTAGAGTAGAAAATCATAGTTTGAAATTTCATTATGATGCAGAAGAAGTATGGATTCAACCATGGGGGGAAAATAGTTTTCGTATTCGAGCAACTAAAATGCCAGATATGCAAAAGGAAAATTGGGCGTTGACTATGGAAATTGAAATGTGTGAATGTGAAATTAAAACGTTTGAAACTTATGCTACAATAAAAAATGGAAAAATTAATGCAAAAATAACTCAATATGGAAAAATTACAATATATAATGATAAGGGAGAAGTGTTACTAGATGAATATTTAAGAAATCGTACGGATGTCTTTGCAGAATATTGTAGTGCGTTAGAAGTAGAAGCGCGTGAATTTAGAGGTATTATAGGGGGAGATTATAAACTTACAATGAGATTTGTTTCAAACCCAGAAGAAAAAATATATGGAATGGGTCAATATCAACAACCGTATCTCAATTTAAAGGGAACGGATATTGAATTAGCACAACGTAACTCTCAAGCAAGTGTACCATTTTATATTTCCTCTCTTGGTTATGGATTATTATGGAATAATCCAGCTATTGGAAGAGCTGTTTTTGGAAAAAATATAACAAGTTTTGAAGCGTATTCAACAAAAGAACTGGATTACTGGATTACAGCTGGAGATACACCGGCACAGATTGAAGAAGCTTATGCAAAAGCAACTGGGACAGTGCCAATGATGCCAGATTATGCTATGGGCTTTTGGCAATGTAAATTACGTTATCAAACACAAGAGGAATTATTAAGTGTTGCTAGAGAATATAAAAAAAGAGGCTTGCCAATCTCAGTAATTGTTATTGATTATTTTCATTGGCCACTTCAAGGTGATTGGAGATTTGATTCGAAGTATTGGCCTGACCCAAAAGCAATGATAAAAGAATTGCAAGAATTAAATATTGAATTGATGATTTCTATTTGGCCTACTGTCGATTATCAAAGTGAAAATTATGAAGAAATGAAAGAAAAAGGGTATTTGATTCGTACAGAACGAGGCATAAGAATTGCAATGGATTTTCAAGGTAATACACTTCATTGTGATACAACACATCCGGAGGCAAGAAAATTTTTATGGGAAAAAGCAAAAGAAAACTATTATGATTTAGGAATTAAAACATTTTGGCTAGATGAAGCGGAACCAGAATATACTACATATGATTTTGATAATTATAGATATTATTTGGGGCCTAATATACAGGTAGGAAACATTTACCCATTGATGTATGCAAAAGCATTTTTTGATGGGATGGAGAAAGAAGGCCAAGAAGGTATCATTAATTTGCTTCGTTGTGCATGGGCAGGTTCACAAAAGTATGGTGCGCTTGTTTGGTCGGGAGATATTCATTCAAGTTTTTCGAGTTTGCGTAATCAAGTGGCAGCAGGTTTAAATATGGGAATTGCTGGAATTCCATGGTGGACAACAGATATTGGAGGGTTTCATGGAGGAGATCCAAGTGATCCGAAGTTTCAAGAATTATTAATTCGATGGTTTGAATATGGAACATTTTGTCCAGTGATGAGGTTGCATGGTTTTAGAGAACCGATCAAAGAACCAATGGGAAAAGAAGGTGGAGCATCATGTGTATCAGGTGCAGATAATGAGGTATGGTCATTTGGCGATGAAGCATATGAAATATGTAAAACATATTTAACATTAAGAGAAAAGATGAAGCCATATATTACTACGCTGATGGAAGCTGCTCATAAAAAAGGAACACCTATTATGAGAACTCTATTTTATGAATTCCCAACAGATAAGAGAGCATGGGAAATAGAAGATGAATATTTATTTGGAGATAAAATACTTGTTGCTCCAATTCTTTATGAAGAGGTTGAACAACGAGAGGTATACTTACCAAAAGGAAGTGCTTGGAAACATTATTGGAGTGGAATCGTTTATGAAGGTGGACAAACTGTTCTTGTTGCAGCGCCTATTGATCAATTACCAATATTTTTAAGAGATAAGTTTGAATTAATGTAAATATACTTGCGAAAAAATGAATATGTCACTATCATTGTAGGACATTGTGAAATTAATGCTAGGAATAGCAGGTGTAGTTGGTAGGATGTAAGTTTTTCGGCAATAATACAATTAAAAAAAGAAGGTCTTCTAGAAAAAATGGAAGATCTTTTTTTTGAAATTTTTTCTCGTAAAACTTACATAAAATACTTTTCTGTAACTACAAAAAAACAAAGAAAATATTTTGAAAAATATTGACAAAATAGAAAGAAAATCATATACTTATGAAAAATAGTTTTAAAAAGTTGTTTT
>JBOFWM010000037.1:0-3793 GCA_051653625.1 Lachnospiraceae bacterium | reverse complement strand
TTCATCAAGATCAATGTTAGATTGAAGAAGTGACAGGAACTCAGGTTTGTCGGATTCATAAATATCCTGACAATCTGAAAAAACATCTGCCAATGAAAGCTGATTACATGGTATAATAGCCATAGATAACTCCTTTCAGTGTTGTGTTTGATTGTTTTTCGACAATTCAATTATAACATACCTGTGAGGAGTTATTCTATTTTAAACAGAAAAAATCCAGTAAAATCAAGGCTTGTGGCGTTTCGCAAACGCCTAATAAAATCAAATTAGGAAGGAGTTGTAAATGAAGTCAAAAAGAATTTTAGGAACAGTAATGGCAGTATGCTTACTGTTAGGACAGGCTAGTATTGTGAATGCAGCTAATGTTGATGAAGGAAGTAGTAGATTTAAAATGAGAGAAGCAAGTAGTACGCTTTCTGAAATGAAATCGGAAATTGAGGAAGAGGATGTAAAATATACCTTTTCTTAAAGTGATACTTCGGAAGATGAGATTAGTACGCTTGCTGAAGAACGAAGAGTTTCCAATAAGTATATGTGGGGAAATAACACAAGACCATATACGTTTGAGGGACAAACTTGGTCAACTAATAAAGAAGTTTTCAGTTCATATGCAAAAAACTCAGAGGGATTCGTTATGTCAGGTTATTTGCTCAACCCAAAGAGTACAACAGACTACAAAAATGCAATGAGAGAAGGCTACTTAAATGATTCTGCTTATGCTGAAAACTCAGGACATTATTACCAGAATGTTGTTTCAGATGCAACAACAAACAATGTGACATTTATGTTAGAGAGCAATGCTGACGTATTTGTTTTTGATAATGATCTGAATTTAATTTACCGTTCGTCTGACGAGGCAGGTGTAACAAGTTACTTTACAAGATATTACTCAACAACAAAAACAATACAGAGTAATTCAAATAGAGTAATTAGCTTAGGCTTAGTAACGGGAAATTACTACTTTGTATTTGATGTAAAAGATGTTAATGCTGCAAGTGGTTATCATTATGCTTACTATGCAGGTCAACCTTTGGCAATGCAACAGTCGGCAACAGTTTCAAATCTTTCACATTATACAACAATTAAATGGGATCAGCGATCCAGTAGTCAGTCAGCCAATACTCAGACTTTGACAATCACTTGTCCAAGTGGTATGGCAAGTGAATATGCATTAACAAATGTAACTTTTGCGGACAAGTCAAAGGCTCTTGCAAATAATAGATATGCTTCTAGCATTGATTATTACTATACACCAGCAACAGCAAGTTATTCTAAGAAATTAACGCAGACAGGCGGTTGGTGGAGTGATTTGGTAGATAATGCACCATCATCAGGTTCAATAGATGGAAACTATGCAACTAAAGTTACAGTACATTGGATGAGTGGTCTTTCATATGTAGGTGCTAGTTGTACAACAATGACACAGATGACAATCGGTTATTTAGCACCTTTTGGAATAATTGTAGGATAATTGATGTAATAAAATGACTGAAAACCAGGGAGGGCATGAATTGAATTATGTATGCCCACCATTTTTTATTCAGGTATAGGAGTGTTATTAATGAGAGATTATATAACATATATTAATAGTCAGCTAACGGGTCAGAGTGGATATTGCACTGGAACTGGGAAGACGTTTGCTTCACCAATGAAAGAACTCAATCAAAAGACTATTTTAAAAGAGACAGAAGAAGAAAATGGAAGTTATCGCCAAAGCACAAAGTATAATGATGCGGTTGATTTTTATTATAGTTCTTATGATCTGGGTATTTTAGTTCAGAATGCGGAAAGCTATCTGGAAGGAAAAATAGAATCAAAAAGTGATGTAGACTATTACAATTTTTCATATCAACAGAAGAAATTTTACGCAGATAGAGGTGTATCGTCAGACCTAAAAATATATTTAGAGGGAAATACAGATAAATGCCCATATAATCTGACAGTTTATGATAAATATGGGAATCAAATAGGGATAGCAGAAGATGATGGAA
Organism: Lachnospiraceae bacterium; assembly: GCA_051653625.1. Classification (GTDB taxonomy): domain Bacteria; phylum Bacillota; class Clostridia; order Lachnospirales; family Lachnospiraceae; genus SFDP01. Next base: position 1,802 of record JBOFWM010000037.1, on the reverse strand, counting down.
CTGGAAAAAAAGTAGTGTCAATACCAAACTGGGATTGCGAAACAGATAAGTATATTTTTAAAGTTGAAAAAGAAAATGGTGAAGTTTTGAGTGATGGTGAAACTTATCGAATTAAGGTCACAGAAGAAAAGAAACAAACAGAAAATAGTGATAGTGTAGTACATACAGAAGAAATACGCAAAGCGCAAAACGCAACAGAGAAGAAAAAGGTTAAAGATAAATACGAAAATTATTATCAGCAACAATTACAAAAACTACATGAAAGACAATTTTCGTCATTACCAGAAGAAGAACGCTATACAGGTAATGAAAGTGTTAAAGATTTGTTGGGAAAAATGGCGAATGGAGAAGAACTGACAAAACAGGAATTGAAATATGTGAAAATTTTTGCAGGTGTAAAGGAACTAGAAAAGGCAGAAACACAAAGTGATTTAAAAAATAATGTTTTTCCAGAGATAAACAAGGATTTTAAAGATGCAGGATTAGAGTTGGACGGAAAGGAATGGTCGGCATCTGTGAACATAGCTGGAAAAATAGTAATAGAAGGTGATTTCACTGAGGAAGAAAAGTCAAAAATGTCTGATATTCTACAGGAGAAGTATTCAGATACGATATGGGAAGATTTTTTTAAAGTAGAAAATGTTGGTTCAAATGAGTACAAATATGTTTCTGGATTACATGAAGTATGCCAATTCCTAAATAAAGCTACTAATGGAGAATATAGCTGGAATGATATTCAAGTTGATGAAAATGGTAACATTAGTGGATTGCCGAAAAAGATGTGTGAAATTATTAATTCACAAAACTGTAATGCGAAATATGAAGAGTTAAGAGATGATATATATATGTTAAATGATTACCAGAAACAATACGGATTGCAGGGGTTAGAAGACTATAATATTTCGTTCTCGTTTTCACAGAATGGAATATTAAATATGCAGAAAGAAACAGAAGTAAATATTGCATCGAACGGTAAATCCTACTATGGTAATATGGAAGTGGTAATATAATTATAATCCGTTATGAATTATTTTAGAGAAGGGTAATATGTTTTAAATTGCCCCTCTCTTTTTACATCTCGATGCTCAAAATCTACACTTGGATGCGCACCTATTGTATTCCGATTTATACATGATATATTGATAAAGTCAAAGGAAAAAAGAAAGGAGAACACCAATGATGAGTTTTTACGCAGATGATGTTTTAGAGGCAGTTAGACAGTTATGCATTATGATTTGGGGATAAAGTGTACCACAGGAATGAAATAGGTGAATAGTGTTGGCGAATAGCTGCAACGGATCATACGAGAGTGCCAAAGGCAGCATAATGAAAGGAAGATTTTATGATATTTCACTGTATTAAAGAAATAAGAGAGAAAAACAAACTTACACAGCAAGAATTTGCGGATCATTTAGGTATAAAGGTGGAGCTTATAATTAGTTGGGAAAAAGGTAAGGTCAATCCCTCAATTGATGATATTATAAAAATATGTTCTCAATTTGATGTAAGTGCAGACTATATTTTACTTGGCAAGCGTAAAAGCAATATAAAGCAAATTGTAGCTTATATTGTGATAGTAATTAATATATACTTGATTGCATTTTTGCAGTTAATAGCCAAAATAATGCAATATTTTGAGTTTATTACATTTAACAAATGTTATGATGATGCTCGCTTATATTTATATGAATATCCACTAAATCGAATATTAGTACTTACGGTGCTTATACTTTTGGGAGCGATAATATATTTATTATTTCCATTATTGAAAAAGATTAATTTAAGGTAGGTAAAATAAAAAA
>JBOFWM010000036.1:0-1506 GCA_051653625.1 Lachnospiraceae bacterium | reverse complement strand
ATAATATTATAAATACTTCGTTCTCTAAGAATAACTATCTCTGGTTGCATTTCTTTTAATAGTTTTTTAAGTGTATTAATAGGTGGGATTCCATATCGCATTTGAAATGCTTCTACAAAAGATGAATGTTTTAATTTTTTTTTGTTAATGAGATAGTATCCCTTATATAACATCATAAAAAAAGGAGAATATCCTAAAATATATGGTTGTCCATAAGAATAGTCTTCACTTTTCCCTTGGTATTGACTAATAAATAAAACTTCATCCTTTTCTTCTACAAATCCCTTTATTATAGGTACTTGATTTGTGTGATATCGCGGTGCGACATAGGCAATCCTCATTCTCTATTCCCCACTTTTATTTTATAAACTTATTTTCACTTAAACGATAGCGATTCCCCATAAAAATTTTATGTTTTAAAATCCACCATCCCGGTATCCATATTCTTTGTTTCATAGCTGGTGATGCACTTCCAATCATCCAACAATTCTTTTCACAATTCTTCACTTGGCATCTAACATTTCTTGCTTGTTCTGAATTCCATATATCGTCCCATGATTGATTGTGAAGATTTCCCATTACCATTTTCTCAGTACTTCCATTACATGGCAACACATTTCCATAAGGATCTAGGAAAAATCCATTGCTCCCCATTTCACATGGTAGTAATCGTTCTTGCCCGTACATATAATTAATTAGTCCATGGTTAAAATATGCTCTTGCCCATTTTTTAGGAGACTTTGATTTTAATAATTCATTGATTAAATGTTCAAATTCCTTAGCAACCATTAATTTATCGTCAATTTTATTATCATTTTTCCTAAAATAAAAAGAGTTATGAAGTGTTGCTGTTGCAAATTCCATATTTAGTTCATCTGACATTTTATAAAGAGGTACTAAATCTTTACAATTCATATCTTGTACGGTCATACCAAATCCAATATCTTTATGTCCCATTTCCACAAGCTTTTTCAACGTAGAGTATCCTCTATTAAATCCATCTGGAATTCCACGAATGGCATTGTTTGTTTCTTCTAGTCCTTCAATACTGATACGGATTCCCACTTCTGGAAACTCTTCACATAACTTAATGATGCGGTCTGTAAAATATCCATTTGTAGAGATTACAATTCTCTCTGTTTTTTTATACAGTAACGTTACAATCTCACGAATGTCTTGACGAATAAAAGGTTCTCCACCTGTAATATTCGTAAACTTCATATTTGGTAATTTTTCTAATGTTTCTAAATCAATTTCTTCTTCTGGTCTTGTTGGATCTTTAAAACAATCACACATATTACATTTTGCATTACATCGATATGTGATAATCACTGACCCATGCAAGTTTTCTTTGCTCATAATGATACCCGTTGCCAAAACCTTATAAAACTCTGTAAAGTTATGTTTAATTCCCTGTTCAACCTACTCCATTTCGCTTTAAGCTACTTTGGTTTGCTATAGTAGTCCAAGGGCTTTAATTCCGATACAACAAATCGTACATATTAG
>JBOFWM010000035.1:0-3215 GCA_051653625.1 Lachnospiraceae bacterium | reverse complement strand
AATGAGAAAATATGATGATTTTCTAGCAGAGCAGTTACAGGATGAAGAGTTTAAAAAGGAATTTGATAATCTGCAACCTGAGTTCGATGTGATTCGAGCAATTGTTGATGCAAGAGTATCTCAAAATCTTACACAGAAGCAATTGGCAGAACGTAGTGGAATTAATCAGGCGGATATCAGTAAGTTAGAAAATGGAACTAGAAATCCATCTATTAATTTGTTGAAAAGATTGGCGGATGGAATGGATATGGCACTTAAGATTGAGTTTATTCCAAAACAGAAGATTTAGTGGAAGAAGCTTCATTGGGTTATGAAAATAATCTGGTGGGGCTTTTTGCGTATAAATGGGGGAAGTTGTAAGATATGAGATTCTCTGTTAATGAAAATGGTATGACAATACGATATATTAAAAATCCTTCCGATGAAATAGTTAAGATGGCGATTAAACAAAATCCACTTTGTATACAATTTATTGAAAATGTGAGTGATGAGCATATCAGATTAGCACTATCTTACAATGTTGCTGCAATACAATTTATTAAGGAACCAAGAAAGTCTATTGTAGAATATGCAATAAAACTTGATCCACATAAAATGGAACGTTATCAGCTGAATGACGATGGCTATTATAAAAAGAAAAATCATCTACTTAAAAATGTAGATAATATTAATTTGTTACCAGAAAATGAAATTGTCAGCTTGCTTGAGAAAGATGGTAATTTATTAAAATATATTGAGAATCCGAATAGTACAATGATTGCAACAGCGGTGAAAAAAAATCCTTTATCAATTTGCTGGGTTCATAATCCGGCAACGGAAGTAATGAGAATTGCTGTCGAAGGAGATCCTAATAGCATGAAAAAATATGTGCTGAATGAGGAAAACAATGTTGTTCTGAAAAGTAATGACGAAAAAGACAGTATTTTTCAAATAGTTATGTCCTCTATGAATGAACAGGAAAAGTTATTTTATTTCAGAAAAGATGCAAGTTTCATGAAAAACATGGAAGAGGTACCATTTGAAATGCAGATTGTGGCAATTAAAAAAAACTATCTTAATTTAAGATATATTAATAAAATTGATCCACGAATTTACTTGTATTTATATGACGATCCCAATTTTGATGTTTATTCTCTTACGGATGATTTTGCAATTCAGCTCAAAATCGTGACTCAGTTTGAAAAGATTAAAAAGAGCAGAGAAAATAATAAGGAGAAGTACATAGATATGTCTGCATCTGATAAGGAAGTTCAAAGTGATCATACAGATTTCTTAGATAGTGCATGGAAAGAAATGAGCTTGCACTTAGCGAATAATGATTACAGCCTGAAACTTATAAGCAGTGAAGTTCCTATCAGTTCATACATAAATTGTTTTGGAAAAAAATTGAATGTTTTACAGCTAAAATAGCAAGTGGATTTTTATATAAAAGTGGATTAAAGATGATAGAACCAATTATAAGGATATAGAGTTAATCATTGGTAGCTTAAAAGACTATTACAAATCTTCGACAGACCTACTTGGCTATAGAAAGTACAGCCATCTCGTGACATTGGCTACAGAAAGTGTAGCCAAATGAAATATATTAGGGGTTTCAGGGGATTTTAGCCCCTGACAAGTTGCGATAGGACGGCGACGTCGCTATTGCGTAACTTGCTGTGCACTATCCCCTTTAAAAATGTTCACGACATAAAAGAATTGTTTCATCAACGAAATCACAAATAAGAAAGAAATTGATTTGACAATTTCATAGTGAAATTTTTTAGAAGCACGGTTTTTATGACACTTTTTGATCAAGTATAAAACAGAAGAACCGTGCTTTTTTTATATAAAAAAGGTGGAATCAATTCGCCATGATTATTGTGTGAACAAAAATCAGACTTAATAAAAGCACCAAAATCTGGTTTGAAAAAACTAAAATACACCAGCCTGGTTTCTATCGGAAAAGTGGAAAAGCAGTTAATATTAAAATGTAAACCGGTTCAAAAAGAAATCAGTGAGGTGATATTATATAGAAGATACAGCAATAAATATTAATAAGATACAGACAGAAATCCCTATATGGAGAAAGTATATTCTTTCGGTGCAGGAGGCATCGGATTATTTTCACATTGGATATAAAAAGCTCAGAAAGATAATTGATGAACATCCAGACGCAGACTTTATTTTGTGGAATGGTACCAGACCACAGATATAAAAATCCAATTTGAACAATAAGAATCAGATAGATAAAGAGCCATGTTTATGGTATATTTGATATATCATAGCTTGGCTCTCTTCAATAGAGAAAGGAGTTTTTGACATGCCAGATGAAGTAAGACGTGACAGTAAAGGTCGCAAATTATGGAATGGTGAGAGCCAGAGAAAAGATGGACAATATGAATATAAATATATGGATGCTTTTGGAAATAGAAAGACAGTATACAGTTGGAAACTAACAGCATCTGACCCATTACCAAAGGGAAAACGTGATTGTATTTCTCTAAGAGATCAGGAAAGACAGATTCGTAGGGACTGCGAAGACAAAGTAGCAGTGGATGGCGGAAATATGACTGTTCTTGAATTGGTAAAAAGATATGTGGCTCAAAAGCAAGGGGTTCGCCATAATACAAAAGCCAATTACAAATTTGTGATCAACATTATTGACAAAGAAGTGTTTGGAACAAAGAGGATTGATAAAATCAGACTATCCGATGCCAAGGCATGGGTGATAAAGCTACAAAAGGATGGACGAGGATATTCTACGATTCATGCCATCAGAGGAATTATCAGACCAGCATTTCAGATGGCGGTGGATGATGATTTAATTCGAAAGAATCCATTTGATTTTCAATTACACACTGTAGTTGTGAATGACAGTGTGACACGTGAAGCGATTACAAAGCAGCAGGAAAGAGCATTTCTGGATTTTATAAAAAATGATAAGCACTTTTCAAAGTATTATGATGGTATTTTTATTCTGTTTAGGACAGGACTAAGAATTTCAGAATTCTGTGGATTGACCATTGGAGACATTGATTTTGAACAGAAAAGAATTTCTGTTACCCACCAGCTTCAGCGCAAGAGAAATATGGAATATATCATGGAAGAACCTAAGACTTCATCAGGTATTCGTTATATTCCAATGTCTCGAGAAGTAAGCGAGTGTTTTAGACATATTATTTCAAAGCGAAAGAAGCCAAAAGTGGAACCAATGATTGATGGCAAATGTGGTT
>JBOFWM010000034.1:0-2047 GCA_051653625.1 Lachnospiraceae bacterium | reverse complement strand
GGGAAAGGAAATCCATACGCAGATAGATTCAAACATCACATGCCATTATTTGATGCAATGCAGACGGCATCAAGAAAAGCGTTTAAAAGAGCGTTTGGATATTAAAAGAAAAGTCCATGAATAGGGCTTATTTGGTAATTAATAAAATATAAAATTATCATGTTAGAAAAATAATTGGAAAAGTGCCAACGATTACTTGACACAAACCACAAACAAAGAAAAATATGAATTGAGATAAATATGTTATTATGGTATTATAACAGATAAAGAAACTAATCCTGAAGTAACGATTGTATGGATGTTACTTCAGGGTTTTTATATTATCTGTAGCAGATCGTATTTTGCTGCAAAAGATAATATCTGGAATGGATGAGGATAAAGTGTTTGAACTAATAAGAACTAACTTTAGAGCAAATGGTTATAGGACGGATTTTTCTGAAATATATGACGAAGCATTAGATCTATGTAAAGCACTTAAGAAACAATCTATTGATATAAGAGCCATTGAAATAGCAGGACAGATAAGAGAATATGGCGATTATAGATATTTGAAATCCTTTACAAAATCCAGGTTATTTGATTTTGAGATTGGAGATTCAAGTAATAATCTAAAACTTTATAAGGCAGTAATGAAAGAACTTGGTATACAAAAGGATTTGGATGAACACTTTGAAGATTATCAGGAAATATATGATGAGACATTGAATCAACAGTGTGAACAAAGAAGTGATAAGAAATGGGAGAAAGATATAGGTAGATAGTGAATTCGATATGTGACTTAATGTGATCAAAACAACAATCAATTTAATCATTATAAAAAAATGATTAAATTGATTGTTGACAATGTTCCAATATTTTCAGACCATAAAAATTGCATTACTAAAGTATGTAGTACATACAACAATTAACAAAAATAACAGAGAAGAATTTGTGGTTTTTGTTCGATTGAGAAGCTCGCTTGTGAGAAAAAACATATTCTAAGAGAATCAATGTCTGTGATTATCAATATGAGTATGTTAGACCAGTTATATAATTTCGGTTCGTAGAGTCTATTGTCATATTTGGCGTGTAATTGTTTCTTGAATAATAATCGTATGCTTGGGCAATCTTAGCCTAAATTCAGATGGCATGAGATTAGGACATAAAATCCTTCATAAACAGATTATTACTACTTACTTTGTCCATTTATGAAGGAATTGACATTTATAACTTACGATTGTAATAGATCAGTCCAATAAGTTCTGTTAAATTTCGAAGACCGAAAAATAGTACCCCTATTAATAATATTCTTTTAAGTGGGAAGAGCACTTCTTGTATTGTTGGAATTGATATTAGAATTCCTACTAAGAGAATTAATAACCAATTGGAAAGTTCTGAAAAATTTTTAGCCTTTAGCAGAACAAGAATCCAACGTTCATCATTTTCATTTTGTACTTGTTTTATAGCTCTCCATATATAGAGCCATAATGTAGATGCGATTGCTAGTGTCGTTAATATAATAATTAAAACTTGTTCATTCATTTTGTTGATCCTCCAATGCTTTATTTTCTTTTAAACAGTATAAATCTTCCAATGATACATTAAATATCTCTGCTATACGATATGCAAGGATAAGAGATGGGTTATATTTCTCGGTTTCAATTGATATGATTGTTCTCGACGAAACATGAACTAATTTTGCCAATTCTACTTGCGTCATATTTATTTTTGTTCGTAATTTTCGTACATTGTTTTTCAATTTAACACCTCCTTTTGATGTGAAATAAACTTCATGTGAAGATAGTTTCACATTATCATAAATAGTATATTGTGTCAATAAGAAAAATGATTTCATTTAAAACATTAGAATGAAAAGTGTATAAAGATTAAATATATATTTTTGAAAATAAAATGGTGTGAGATATTTAACAATACATTGCTTAGACGACAGGATTGCAAGTTGTAAAAGGTATAAATATTAGCTCGAAGTTGGATGTGAAAGTATGGTGAAAAACTGTACTTTCGCATTGTTACTTTCTTATTCTGAAGGAGCTGATATAATTGGTTA
>JBOFWM010000033.1:0-5365 GCA_051653625.1 Lachnospiraceae bacterium | reverse complement strand
GTATTACTTGATGCAAGACGTATCGTTAATGCTCCTTTTGTAGTTGCGTCATTATCTCCAAGATTAATATTCCCACTACTTATATCTTCGTTCTTCAATGAAGTATTATATTCATAAGCATCTCTTAATTTGGTACTTTTTTCCAAATCTTCCGCAATTGAATCTGGAAATGGTATTGCTGCTACTATAATTGCTGATATTAGAAACAACGCTCCTAAAGTTCGTCTAATACTTTTTTTAAGCCTTCTGTTTTTTGTCATTTTTGTATTTTTTCTCATATCTTCCTCCAAAATAAGATTATGTAACTTTTTTTGCAACTACCACAAACCTTCCATCCTCTTCGGTATTATCACAAGTTGATAATGTTAAAAGTTTATCTCCATAAACGGCAGTTACACCTGTATCATAGAATGACATTTCTGCCATAGCATTCATATTTGCATCAAATTCTTCTGGTGTATACACTTCAAAAAATTGATAGTATTTAAAAACAACATCCAATTCATTATAAATTTTAGAACGAAAAACATAAATAACTTCATATGTGGCTTCCTCATAAATAGTATCAAATTGAATATATTTATGCTCTTCATAATAAGATTTGCTACGATACAGATTAAGTTGCCCAAACATTTTACCCGACTTCATATGATGCCCATATAGTATTGTATTTGTACTTGGGTCCATAGCATTACAATCTTTATCCATAAATATAGATCCATTTTTATCATATTCTTGATTGAAATTATGATCTAAATAATATTCATTATTTACCGTTTGCATAACTGGATAGTCTATTATTGTATCGTCAATTTTTAGCCATCCTATTAGCTTTTTGTTTTGATTATATAAATTTTTATATTTTTCCAGTATTGTTTTTTCAATAAATTCCTTGTTATTACTTGCAGAATCAATAGAACTTGCACTTATATCTTCTTTAATAAGATTTGATAAATTAGAATAATCACGATTATTTTTTTCACTATAAAAATAATAAAGTCCAACATATACCATACAACAAATTCCAATAATCCCAAAGAGACAACAAATAAATTTTCTTCTACGTTCTCTCTTCTCTCTTTCTTTTAATATGATATTTTTCATCGATAAATCAAACTCATGAATTTCTATTTTCTTTTTTTCTTTTTCTACAACTTGCTTATTTGGTGTTTTCAATTCCTCTAGAAACTCAAAACCTACTATACTTTCAAATACAATGCTTTTATTTTCAATTCGGTCTATTACAAATAAACGTTCATTTTCTTTTTTTAAATCATATTTTTGCCGAAGAGATTGAATCTTTTCTTCGTCTCTTTTTGCCGACTGATAATCTGGAAAATTATTAAAACTTCTTGTTCCTATTTTATATGATTGCATTAATAATAACTCCATTTAGTTTTTAATTATTTTATTTCTTTTAATTTTACTATATCTAGAAATTAATGCAAGCGTTTTGTCCATATATAGTAATAAAAAAAAATTATATTTTTGGAACCTTTGACAAGCAGTATGACATACAATATAGCATAATAAGATTTGGAGGCACAATTATGAGCGAATTATCAGCAAGCGGATGTCACTGTAAACCTGAACCAAAATCAGGATGTGGATTTGGCGGAAATGGAATGTTATGGATTATTATTCTACTTTGCTGCTGTGGTGGAAATGGCGGCTTTGGCGGTGGTGATCAAGACGGCGGTTGCGAAGGAATGATGATGATGTTAATCCTTCTTTGCTGCTGTGGTGGTGGAAATGGCGGCTTTTGCTAATTTCTAGATCACAAAAAACTAGCTTTAGAAATTCCTAAAGCTAGTTTTTTTATGTATAATTTATTTAGAATTCACATATTCTTACTTATAGGCACTCATTCACTTTATCAATCAAAAAAGGAACGAACATGTGAACAATGAATCTTTAGATGCAATTCTTACCTTTGATACTTTATATACGACTAATCATATACAAATTTTAAAACTTCTTCTTCCTTTTGTTGAGAAAAAACAAAAAAATGATTTGGCTGTTTACATAAAATTTTTGGAATTTCAATATACTTTAGAATATTCAAAAAAACATCCAATCTTAGATGGAGAAAAAACAAAAAAAGAAGTGACCAAAAATACAATAAAAGAATTGTTAAAAATTATCAAACCTTATTGTACAAAAGAGGAATTATCAATGATGACACAATTAAATGATATGATGTCTGCACTAGATATGTATGAAGAAATATCAGCGTATCTACCAATGTTGCAACAATTTAATTCGATGTCTGATTCTAATTCAAACCCAGAAGATATGTTGAAAAATTTATTAACCCCAGAACAGGTATCAATGTTTGAACTATTTAAAAATGGAGGAACTTTATAAAATGGATAATAGAGCTTGGTTGAATGACAGTGCAATAAGTCATATCCCCTTATTTAAATTAGAATTTCTACAAGCAATGGTGTTTAAAAGCAAGGAATATTCACAAAAAGAAATGCTTCCTTTTTTGCTTTCTCTTGCTTCAGAAAGTAAATCTAAAAATATCACATTCACAAAAGAAGAAATGGAAACAATTATTACTGTACTTAAAAAACATGCAAGTAATGAGGACGTAGAAAAAATGAATAAAATGATTCACATTTTTTCTTCAAAAAGCAAATAAAATAAAAACTCTAGGCGATTATTTTGCCTAGAGTTTTTATTTTATTTTGCTACAATATTAACAATTCTACCTGGAACATATACTTCTTTTATAATTTGTCCTGTGATTTTATCTGCTACCGCTTCTTTACCAAGATTAATTGCTGCTTCTTTCTCTATATCTCTTGCCATTTTAATAACCGTTTTTGTTTTTCCATTTACTTGAATAGCAACATCTATTTCATCTTCTACTGTTTTAGCTTCTTCAAATTCTGGCCAAGTTGCCTCATAAATTCTACCACTAAAGTTTTGTTTTTCCCATAATTCCTCTGTAATATGAGGAGCAACTGGGTTTAACAATAACAACAATGTTTTATATTCCTCTAAGGTAACCTCTCCCTTTTTATAAAAATCATTAATAAGCGCCATCATTGTTGCAATTGCAGTGTTGTATTTTAATTGTTCAAAATCATTACTTACTTTTTTAATAGTTTGATGCATCTTTGTTTCAAAGCTATTTGAATAACCTGTTTTATCCACTACAATATCTTGTAATTTCCAAACACGATCAAGAAATCTTCTACATCCTTTTACCCCATCTTCTGACCAAGAAGCCGATAAATCAAACGCACCAATAAACATTTCATATGTACGAAGTGTATCTGCACCAAATTCTTGGACAATATCATCTGGATTTACTACATTCCCTCTTGATTTTGACATTTTTTCTCCATTTGATCCTAAAATCATACCATGCGAAGTTCTTTTTTGATATGGTTCTTTGCATGGAACTACTTTTTCATCATATAAAAATTTATGCCAAAAACGAGAATACAATAAATGAAGGGTTGTATGTTCCATCCCACCATTATACCAATCTACAGGCATCCAATATTCCAACGCCTCTTTGCTTGCTAATGCATGTTCGTTATTTGGATCTGTATAGCGCAAGAAATACCAAGAAGAACCTGCCCATTGTGGCATAGTATCTGTTTCTCTTTTTGCTACCCCACCACAACAAGGACATGTCGTATTTACCCAATCAGTCATTGCTGCTAATGGTGATTCTCCATTATCGGTAGGCATATAAGAATCTACATCTGGAAGTAATAATGGTAACGTACTTTCTTCTAACGGTACGTATCCACAAGATTCACAATGTACAATTGGAATAGGTTCTCCCCAATAACGTTGTCTTGAGAATACCCAATCTCTTAATTTGAAGTTTGTTTTCTTTGTACCAATATTTTTTTCTACTAGAAAAGAAACTATTTTTTCTTTTGCATCTGCAACATTTAATCCATTTAAAAAATCAGAATTCACTAATATTCCTGTTGCCACATCACTATAAACTTGCTCTGTTACAGGTATCTCACTTCCTGATACAACTTCAACAATTGGTAAATCAAATTTCTTTGCAAATTCCCAGTCCCTATCATCATGAGCAGGAACTGCCATAATTGCACCTGTTCCATATGTCATTAACACATAATCTGAAACCCAAATAGGAATTTCTTTTTGATTAACAGGATTAATTGCAACTAATCCATCAATGCAAACACCAGTTTTATCTTTTGCAAGTTCTGTACGTTCGAAATCTGATTTTTTACTTGCCATTTCTTCGTATGCCATCAATTCATCATAATTTTTTATTTCATCCTTATATCTTTGAATCAAAGGATGTTCCGGTGAAATTACCATATAAGTAGCACCGAATAATGTATCAGGTCTTGTAGTATATACTCTTAAAGTTTCATCTTTTCCTTTAATTGCAAAATCAACTTCAGCTCCCACTGATTTTCCAATCCAGTTTTTTTGTGATACCTTTACACGCTCTACATAATCAACACTATCCAAATCCTCGATTAATTGTTCAGCATATTCTGTAATTTTTAACATCCATTGGCTTTTTACTTTTCGTACTACCTCAGATCCACAACGTTCACATACGCCATTTACCACCTCTTCATTGGCAAGTCCAACTTTACATGAAGTACACCAGTTAATTGGCATTTCAGATTTATAGGCAAGACCGGCTTTAAATAATTTTAAAAAGATCCATTGTGTCCATTTATAATACTCTTCATCTGTTGTATTAATTTCTCTATCCCAGTCAAAAGAATATCCCAATGAACGCAATTGTTCTTTAAAACGTTCTACATTATTTTTTGTTACAATCTTTGGATGGATATTATTTTGAATTGCATAATTTTCAGTTGGGAGGCCAAAAGCATCCCATCCCATTGGATACAACACATTATATCCTTGCATTCTTCTTTTTCTTGCAACAATATCAAGCGCAGTATATGGTCTAGGATGTCCTACATGAAGTCCTTGTCCTGATGGATATGGAAATTCTACTAATGCATAATATTTTGGTTTAGAATAATCATTTGATGTTGCAAATGCCTTTGTATCATCCCAGATTTTTTGCCATTTTTTTTCAAGCTCTTTGTGATTATAAATTTCAGCCACTTTTTTCTCCTCTTTCTTATCATCATAAAATAGCTCTTTTGTCTGAACTTCTAGAGACAAAAGAGCTAAAAATTCTTTAAAATACTAAGGTTATTTTAAACGCAAGCTACTTATCTGTCAAGAAATATTAAGTTACTCAATACTTCTAACTGCGCTTATTCCATATCCTTCTAAATAAGTTACATTAATTGTATCTCCCTCTTTTTTCTTTAAAATAGAAAGCAATTCTTCATTCGATAAATTAATACCCATCTTTGGTAGTTAG
>JBOFWM010000032.1:0-13831 GCA_051653625.1 Lachnospiraceae bacterium | reverse complement strand
CTTACCACACTTTAACCAACCTTATAATTATATTACGATGGCAGCACTATCTGCAAAAGAATAAAATAGTAGGTCGCCTAGATTTATCTAGGCGACCTACTATTTTTCTAATTCTTCAACAATACTTTTCACAAAGTTTTCAATTACTGGAACACATTTTTCTTTATTTTCTTCGCACATTTTTACAATGGCTGATCCTATAATTACCCCATCTGCTACATCTTTTACACGTTTTACTTGTTCTAAAGTAGAAATTCCAAAGCCTACTGCACAAGGAATGTTATTTTCCTTTTTTACAAGCGAAATCATTTCATCAAGATTTGTTGTAATTTCTTTTCTCACACCAGTAACTCCTAAAGAAGATACACAATATAAGAATCCATCTGCTTCTTTTGCAATTGTTTGAATTCGCTCTTTTGAAGTTGGAGCAATTAATGAAATAAAATCAATTTCAAACTCTTTACAAATGTTTTCAAACTCTTCTTTTTCTTCAAATGGAACATCTGGTAAAATAAGACCTTGCAAACCTACTTCCTTCCCACGTGCCAAAAATTTTTCTATTCCATATGAAAATACAACATTTGCATATGTCATAATCAGAAGTGGGATGTGAACTTCGTTCTTAATTTCTTCCATCATTCGAAACACATCATCTGTTGTAATATTATGGATTAAAGCTCTTTCATTTGCATTTTGTATGACAACTCCTTCAGCAGTAGGATCTGAAAATGGAATACCAAGTTCAATCATACCAACGCCAGCACGTTGCATTGCAAAAATAATGTCTTTTGTAGTCTCTAAATTTGGATCTCCACATGTAATAAAAGGGATTAGAATTTTCTTTGTTTTAAATGCTTCTCTTATTTTACTCATCAATCTCTTCTCCTCTGTATTTTGCTACTTGGGCACAATCCTTATCTCCTCGTCCGGACAAATTGATCACAACGATGTCTTCTTTTGATAAAGTAGGAATTATTTTTTTTGCATAAGCAACGGCATGCGCACTTTCAATTGCAGGTATTACACCTTCAACTCTTGATAGATATTCAAAAGCCTCAACAGATTCATCATCTGTAATTGCAACATATTCCACTCGTTTTGTATCATGTAAATTTGCATGTTCTGGTCCAATTCCTGGATAGTCAAGACCTGCTGAAATAGAATAAACTGGTGCAATTTGCCCATATTCATTTTGACAAAAATAAGATTTCATACCATGAAAAATACCTATGCTACCTGTTGAAATTGTTGCTGCAGTTTCTAAAGTATCTATTCCTCTTCCTGCTGCTTCTACTCCAATTAATTTTACATCATCTTCTAGAAAATTATAAAATGCACCAATTGCATTCGATCCACCACCTACACAGGCTATCACTGCACTTGGAAGTACGCCTTCTATCTCTAACATTTGTTCTTTTATTTCTTTAGAAATTACACTCTGAAAATCTCGTACAATAGTTGGGAACGGATGTGGCCCCATAACAGAACCAAGAACATAATGTGTATCATCAATACGATTTGTCCATTCTCTCATAGTTTCTGATACAGCATCTTTTAATGTTCTTGTTCCACTTGTTACAGCATGAACCTTTGCACCTAATAATTTCATACGATAAACATTTAAAGACTGTCTAATCGTATCCTCTTCTCCCATAAAAACTTCACATTCCATTCCCATATAAGCTGCCACAGTTGCAGTTGCTACACCATGCTGTCCAGCTCCTGTTTCTGCAATCACTCTTGTTTTACCCATTTTTTTTGCCAATAGGACTTGTCCTAAAACATTATTAATTTTATGAGATCCTGTATGATTCAAATCTTCTCTTTTTAAATATACTTTTGCACCACCTAAGTCTTTTGTCATATTTTTAGCATAATACAAATTAGATGGTCTACCTGTATATTCACAAAACAAGTCTTGTAATTCTTTTTGAAATGAGTCATCATTTTTGTAAAATTCATAGGCATTTTCTAATTCAATTAATGCATTCATTAATGTTTCTGGTACATATTGTCCCCCATGTATTCCAAATCTTCCTTTTTTCATATTATATGCCTTTCCATTCCCTCAATAAGTCTTTTTTATTTTCACTTTTCATTAGTGATTCCCCAATCAAAACACCATCTACACGATATTTATGTAAAAGAGCAATATCTTCTTTTGTATGAATACCACTTTCTGAAATAAAAATATATTCCTCTGAAACAAATTCTCTAAGTTCTATACTTTTATTCAAGTCTACATGAAAGGTTTTCAAATCTCTATTATTTACTCCAATAATATTTGCTCCACAATAAAGCGCTTTTTCTACTTCTTCTTTTGTATGTGTTTCTACTAACACAGATAATCCTAATGATTTTGCAAGAAAAACATATTTTCTTAATGTAAATTCATCTAATATTGAACAAATTAGTAAAATTGCATTTGCTCCCATTAATTTTGCTTCATAAATCATATATGGATCAATCACAAAATCTTTTCTTAAAATTGGAATAGAAACTTCTTTTCTTATTTCTTCTAAAAATGTATCTGATCCTTTAAAGTAAAAGGGTTCTGTTAAACAGCTAATTGCTGTTGCTCCTGCCTTTTCATACTCTTTTGCAATTTCAATATATGGAAAATCTTCTGCAATAATTCCTTTTGATGGTGATGCTTTTTTAATTTCGCAAATAAATGACATTCCATCACTTCTTAATGCTTTTTCAAATGGAAAATCCATTGTTATCTTTAATAAATCAACTTCCTTTTTCAACTCTTCTAATGGTATAATTTTTTTCTTTTTTTCAATACGCTCTATTGTACTTTTTACAATCTGATCTAAAATCATACTAATCTCTAATCTCCCATCTCATTTCAAATTACATATTTGACTGTTGTATAAATTGTTCTAATTTTTCTTTTGCTTTTTTTGTATCAATAATAGTTTCTGCTAAACGAATTCCTTCTTCTAAAGTTGTTGCTTTTTTAGAAATATATAAGCCCGCACCTGCATTTAACACCACTGCATTTCTTGTTGCGCCTTTTTTTCCTTCAAAAATCTCTTGAATAATTGTAGCATTTTCTGTCGGCTCTCCACCTACTAATTCTTCCTTTTTACATTTCGTAAATCCGAACATTTCTGGAGTAATTACATAGTTCTTTAATGCTCCATCGTTTACCTCACAAACCGCTGTTTCCGCACTAAGAGAAATTTCGTCTAATCCGTCTCTTCCATAAACAACCATTGCGTTTTTCACTCCTAATTTTTGTAATACTTTAGCAAGTGGTTCTACAAGACTTTCGTCATAAACTCCCATAACTTGCATATTTGCTCCCGCTGGATTTGAAAGTGGTCCTAAAATATTAAATACCGTTCGAATTCCCAATTCTTTACGTATTGGTGCAACATATTTCATTGCTATATGATAATTTTGAGCAAAAAGAAAACAAATTCCTATTTCATTTAGTAGTGTAGCACTTTTTTCTGGCGAAATCAAAATATTTACTCCTAATGCTTCTAAAACATCTGCAGCACCACACTTACTTGAAGCTGCTCTATTTCCATGTTTTGCAACAGGTACACCCGCTGCTGCAATTACAATAGATGATGCGGTAGAAATATTAAAAGAATTTGATTTGTCACCTCCTGTTCCAACAATTTCTAATACTTCTAAATCATGTAACAACTTAATACAATGTTCTCTCATTCCGGCTGCTGAGCCTGTTATTTCATCTATTGTTTCTCCCTTTAAAGATAATGCTGTAAGATAAGCGCTCATTTGTACTGGACTCGCTTTTCCTCCCATTATCTCATTCATTATTTCTTTTGCTTCACTAAATGTTAAGTCTTTTTTTTGACTTAACAAAATAATCCCCTCTTTTATCATTCTATTATTCTCCTTATTTTATATAATGTGTTATAAAATTCTGTAACATTACTTCTCCATTTTTTGTTAAAATAGACTCTGGGTGAAACTGAACTCCAACAATCGGATATTCTTTATGAGAAACAGCCATTATTTCTCCATCTTCAGTAACACCTATTACTTTTAAGCATTCTGGAACAGTTTCTTTTTTTAATGCAAGAGAATGATATCTTGCCACCTCTTCTTTTTTATTTAATCCTTTAAACATATAATGCTCTTCTAAAATAATTGTAGAAACTTTACCGTGCATTAATTCTTTCGCATATGAAATTGTTCCACCAAATACATTACAAATTGCTTGATGCCCTAAGCAAACTCCTAAAATCGGTATTTTATATCCTATTTTTTCTATTACTTCTTGGCAAATCCCTGCATTCTCTGGCCTACCTGGTCCTGGGGACAATACAATACATTCCGGATTTAATTGTTCAATTTCTTCTATAGTTATTTCATCATTACGTACTACCTGAAGTGAATCATTTATTTTCCCAATCATTTGATATAAATTATAGGAAAAGCTATCATAATTATCTATTAATAAAATCATTCCTTTATCCCCCCCTCAGAGCATTTTATTGCATTTAAAACAGCCTTTGCTTTATTTATACATTCTTCATATTCTGATTCTGGATTGCTATCTGCAACAATTCCTGCACCAGATCTTACAAATATTTTTCCATCCTTTGCAAATGCCAATCGAATGGCTATGCATGTATCTAAATTCCCTGTAAAATCAATGTATCCTATTGCCCCACCATAAATTCCTCTTTTATTATTTTCTAATTCACAAATAATTTCACATGCTCTTAATTTTGGTGCTCCTGATAATGTACCAGCTGGCAAAATAGAATTAATAGTATCTAACGCATCGCATCCATTTCTTAATTGACCTTTTATAGTAGATCCAATATGCATAACATGTGAAAATTTTTCTACTTGCATATATTTTTCAACAATAACCGAACCAATTTCACTGATTCTTCCTAAATCATTTCTTCCTAAATCAACTAGCATATTATGTTCTGCTCGTTCTTTTTCATCTTCTAATAGTTCTTTTGCTAAATGCTCATCTTCTTCAAAACTCACCCCTCTTTTCCTTGTACCTGCTAGCGGAAATGTATGTAATTGTCCTCTTTCTAACTTTACAAGCGTTTCAGGCGATGCTCCTGCAATCTCAATATCATCACTTGTAAAATAGAACATATATGGAGATGGATTAATTCTTCTTAACATACGATATGTATCAAGTAAGCTTCCTTCTTTTTTTGCCATAAATCGATTAGAAAGTACAATTTGAAAAATATCTCCTTCATAAATATAATTTTTTGCTTTTTCTACCATTTCACAATATTCGGATTTTGAAAATAATCCTTCAAATTCACTTTTCAATTTTAATGGTTCTTCATCATCTAACTCTCCATTCAAAATTAATTCTTTCATATTATGCAATTTGCGAATTCCATTATTATAAGTAGTATCTATATTTTTAGTTTCAATATTAATAATCAAGCTTATTGTCTGCGCAAAATGATCAAAACAAATAATTTTATCAAACATCATTAAGTCTACATCTTTAAATCCTTCTTCATCTTTTGCAATTAAATTTACATTTTTTTCACTATATTTAATATAATCATACGAAAAATATCCTACTAGACCCCCTGTAAATGGTGGCATATTTTCAACTATTGGTGCACAGTTTTCCTTTATTATTTTACGAATAAAAAAATCTGGATTATTATTTGTTTCTTTCAACTCAAATCCACAATTTATTGTCACTTCATTATTCTCACAAGTAAGCTCTAAAACAGGATCATACCCTAAGAATGTATATTGTCCCCATTTTTTTTGTGCTGTAGCACTCTCTAACATAAAACAATGTTTACTAACCTTTTTCAATTTTTTTATTACCATAATTGGAGTTAACAGATCAGAACCAATTTCTAATTTTATTGGAATTCTTTTATATTCTCCTTGTGTAAGTATTTCTTTACATGTGTCTAATGTTGGATAAATCATTACTTCTTACCTTCCTTTCTGTTACAGAGTTAATATTTTATTGTCATTGTTGTTTTTTTCTACAAAAAAAACCGTCCATGACAAAATAACTTGTCAAGGACGGATACTATTCCGCGGTGCCACCTTGATTTACAATAGAAATCTATTGTACGCTCTAAAGATACTATCATATCTTATGCAACTGACGTGTGCCTTACGTCGTAGAATACTCAGCAAATGCCTTTGACTACGCCCTCCATGGTCCATTTAATAATTTGCGTTCTACCTGGTTCCCAGCATCCCAAGCTCTCTGTAAGTGCACAACTATTTTTATCTCCACTTCAACGGTTTAAAGTAATACTTCATTAACTTTATTAATATAATTAAATCATAGTTTTTTTCATCTGTCAACTTTAATTTTTAAAATACGTATAGAATTTAAAATGCACAAGAATGCAACACCCGTATCTGCAAATACTGCAAGCCACATATTTGAATAAATACCAAATAGTCCTAAAAGCATAACAGAAATTTTTATAACCAATGAAAATACTACATTTTGAAATGCAATTGATGTTGTTGTTTTTGCAACTTTAATAGCTTTTGTTACTGCATCTAAATTAGAATTCATAAACACTACATCTGCCGCTTCAATAGCAGCATCTGCTCCACTTCCCATAGCAGCTCCAACATCTGCTCCTGCTAAAACAGGTGCATCATTAATTCCATCTCCAACAAATAGGACACTTCCTTTTTTGTTTCGTATTTCTTGTAAATGTTCTAATTTTTCGTGTGGCAATAATGCCCCATAATGTAACTCAATTCCAGTATTTTCTGCTACACTCTTTGCAGTTGCTTTAGAATCTCCTGTAAGCATTACTGTAAATAAACCTAATTGTCTCATTTCCTGAATCGTTTTTTTGGCTTCTGGTTTAATCGTATCTGCAATTAAAATTATAGCTACTATTTTTTGTTCAATTACAACATATACCTTAGTTGCTTCTTTAGCATCTATTTCTTCTATCTCTTTCCTATTTTCAATTCTTATTTTTTCTTTTTTCAATAATTCTAAATTTCCACATATTACTTCTTTTCCTAAAACACAACCTTTTACACCATTTCCTGCATATTCTTGTAATTCTTCCACTTGCAATAACTCGCATTGTAACTCTTTAGCATAAGATACTACACTATTAGCAATAGGATGAGTAGAAATTCTTTCTAAAGAAGCACAAAATGTAAGCACTTCTTTTTCTTCATATTCTTGAAATGTAAAGATAGATTGGACTCTAAATTCACCTTTTGTAATCGTGCCAGTTTTATCCATCACAACTGCTTTGATCTTGGATAAACTTTCTATAATAATTCCACCCTTAAATAATACTCCCATTTTTGAAGCAGAACCAATACCGCAAAAATATGCAAGTGGCACACTTAGTACAAGAGCGCATGGACAACTCATTACAAGAAATGTTAATGCAGTATAAATCCATGAATAATAAGGCTGTCCGAGTACTGTTGGAATAATAAATGCAGTAAATACAGCTAAAAATACAACAATTGGTGTATAAATTCTTGCAAATCTTGTGATAAATTTATCTATAATTGGTTTACTAGCAGCTGCATGTTCTACAGATTCTAAAATTTTTGTCACCATTGATTCTTTTAATTCTTTTTGCACCTTAAGATAAACTGCTCCTGATACATTCATACTGCCAGACAATACTTCTGTTCCTTCCATAATAGAAATAGGGATTGATTCTCCCGTAATAGCTGATGTATCTACTACACTTTCTCCTTTTATAATTAATCCATCAAGAGGAATTCGATCTCCTGGACGTATCAATATCACATCTCCTATTTTTACATGTTCAATTGCACAAACTATTATTTCCTCATTTTCAACCAAATGTACTTCTTCCGGCATTAAATTTACAGCATCCATAATCTGACTCTTGCTTCTTTCCACAGCAAAATGTTCAAACATTTCCCCTATTCTAAAAAATAACATAACACCTACGGCTTCTGGATATAGCTTAATAACAAATGCACCTAAAGTTGCAATACTCATTAGAAAATTTTCATCAAAAACAATTCCCTTTGTAATATTCTTACCAGCTTTTTTAAGAATATTGCCACCCAATAAAAGATAAGATACTACAAAAAAAACAACCATATACCATGTGTATTCTTCTACCCCTAACACTTCATGTAGTATTTCAATAGAAACAAATACAATAGTACCAAGAATAATAGTAATAATATTAATTTTATCCTTTAATGTTATTCCTTTCTTTTTTTCTTTTTTTTGTTCTAACACCACAATACCATCCTCAACTGAATTGCATATTTCTTCTATTTTATCTTTTTTTTCAATAAAATTTGTTCCCTCAATCATTAATTTCTTTGTAGAAAAAATAATTGTAGCAGAAGAAACTTCGTTTAAATTATTTAATTTTTCTTCAATTTTTGCTGCACAGTTAGCACAGTGTAAATTTTCTAGTATAAACTCTTTTTTCATTCAATCTATCACTCCTCTTATATTCTATATATGCTCATGTGTTCATATGTAAATATATTATTTTTTTCCTTATTTGTCAATAAAAAAAAACTCATTAAGAGTTTTTTAATGTTTCACTTCAATAAATTTATGATGTATATGATTTAAGGCTTCTTCTAAAATACCAACCACATGGTGATCATCTAATGAATAGTACATATTTTTCCCATCACGCCTAACTTTAACTTGCCCTTCCATCTTCAACGATTTTAATTGATGACTGATTGCTGACTGTGAAATACCAACTAGTTCCACCAATTCTGAAACACACATTTCCTTTTGTGATAGAGAATAAATAATTCGAACTCTTGTTTCGTCACCGATTACTTTAAAAAAACTAGCCAATTTTTGAATATATTCATCACTTAACATTTTTACATCCATATTATTATTTTGGTTCATCACAAGTACCTACTTTCATTACGATTTCTTTTGCAATATTTTGAATTGCAACTGCTTGATCAGATAGTCCAATTTTCACAATACTCTTAGGCATTCCATATACAACACATGTTTCTTTGCTCTGTGTAATCGTGTATATTTTTTTGTGTTCATTTAATGCTATTATTCCTTCGCGACCATCTGCACCCATTCCAGTTAATACCACGCAAATAACTTCTCCAATATTACATTTAATAAGTGATTCATACATATAATTGGCACAAGGCTTTACCCCTTCTCTCATTGCCTGATTGGAGTAATGAATGACATTTTTTTTTGCCGTTGACTGAATAATATTTAGATGTACCCCACCTTTTGATAAATACACGATACCATTGTGTAAAATATCGCCTTCTTCTGCTTCTTTTACTTTAATTTTACTTTTACTATTTAAACGTTCTGCAAGTGATGCTGTAAAACCTTTTGGCATATGCTGAACAATTACAACTGGTGCATTTAATTCTGCTGGCAATTTTGTAATCACTTCTTCTAGCGCTTTTGGTCCTCCAGTCGAACTGGCAATTGCTACAATTTTACTTTCACTTTCCATGATTCTCACCTATTCTTTTTAAGTAACTTTATTTTCACAAAACCATCTTTTTTCTCGACAACTGCTTCATCTACCATCATCCCAAGTAATAATAGTTGACTTGCTTCTCCTGGATCTCCTGTTCCTGCAAGTTCCCAATAAGTTCCCTCGATGCATTCATTTCTTGGCTCCGTTAAATATTCTTCTAATTTTTTTATATAATGTTCATGTTCTATATTATAATTTGATTCAAAATCAATTTTAACACATGTTTTCTCGTTTTTTATACTTGATTTCATTGTATCAGCACCTATTCCATAAAAAAACAAGGTTAATTCTTCCACAATCTTTGCAACTTTTTTTTCCTCATGTAACATTTTCCCTACTCCTCATAACTCAATATTTGTTTTTAAAACTTTCAATAATAGGAACTAATATAATGGCAACGATTCCCGCCGAAAAACCATTATTATATAAATTAAGTCCCGCATATAAATCAGGTGTAACAACAACAATGGCTGCATGAAATACTCCCGCAAATATTCCTGCAAGCACACCAAATTGCCCTGCAATAGGTGCAAGACTTGCACAAAATATAGCTGCTAGTTGCATACTTGGCATATTAGAATCATATATTGTAAATATTGTCGCTAAAAAAATCCCAATTAAACAAGGATAATAGTTTTTAAGATGAACTCCAAAAGCAGAAAATCCAAAAATTGTAAATATTGCACCGACAATTGGACCTGATAAATCTCCCTTAATTATCAAAATATAAGATAATATAAATATTCCGACAATTGCCATATTCATAAACGTACTTCCCACGCCATCCATTAATATAAAATCACAAATTGCTTTACCTGGATGCTTAGTAATTCGTAACACATCCTTGATTTTCCACGAATTAATATATGCTCCATACAAAAAAACAATTACAAAATATCCATATAAAGTACAAATAAACCACACTGGTCTACCTTCTGTCCAAATAAATGTATTTTGTAGCTCTATGCCAATAGCGCTCCAGGTGCTAACAATAAGAAATGCAAATAATCCTGCTGCAAATCCTACGTTAAATAAATTGTATCCCATATGCATAGAAGCAGTATGCATTGCTAATGGTGGCAATACAAATCCAATCACAATTCCAAGCATTACTGCCATTATTACATTGATTATTCCATGAAAAGGTAATATATAAACAAATTCAGTAACAAAAGGAGCCATACATGATCCAAATAATCCTGTATAAATATATCTCTTGAAATTAACACCTTGCATATTTGCATAACAATATGTTCCAAACAAAATTGGTATCATTGTTAGGATATTTTTCCCAAACAATGCAAACCCTGCATTAATAAAAAATACTGCTATAGTCATTCCAGTAATTTTTATATCCATAATTTTTATTATGCATAAAATTAAAATCATAATTATACAACTATTTAAAAATGCTGCTCCATAATTTGCCAGCAGAAAATAATCTGTCATTAATGCATCTTTTGATATCAAAATACTTTTTAATCCGTTTAAAAGTTCTATCGGACTTGTTGTAATAAATGCTATTAAAAAGAAAAAAATGATTGTTCCTATAAAAAAATTATACAAACAACTTTGTTCCTTATCACTTAATCCTCTATGAATCATTACTTTCAACCCTTTTTCTTAAAATATCAACTGTATGTGCACTTGCACCAATTAAATCTTGTCTTTCACATGTAGAAAGGTGGTATTCTATAAAAAGTTGAAACATATCATCTGACATATTACGTAACGTATCACGCATATAATTTGCAGGTCCATCTGCAGCAATAATTTGAATTCTTTCTACATTTGTTTTACTTATAATTTCATCAATCTCTTCTATTCTTACATACTCATATAAATCTTTTGGCGATCCAATACATGAAAAATTTTCATCTAGTCGATTATCTTTTTTACATTCAAGTGCATTTCCTTCTTTAAATCCATATGTTATAACTCCATATTCATTCATCAAATATGCAACTAAAATAATTCCGCCTGGCTTTGTAACACGTTCTGCTTCTTTTAACGCCTTTACTTTATCTTCCAATGTATATAAATGATACATTGGTCCAAACAAAAATGTCATATCATATGCATTGCTTTTCAATTTTGATAATTTCAAAGCATTTCCTTGTATTGCTTTTACATTACTTTTTTTTGATTTTAAAATTCCTAAATTATATTTGACAAGTTCTACTGCTGTAACATCATATCCTTCTTCTGATAATGGAATACTATATCGCCCAGTTCCTGCTCCAATATCTAAAATTTTAGGATCTTTCATTTCATTTAGATATGCATGAATATATTTCATTGTTGTTATATATTCTACTTGTCCATGACGTCTTGTCAATCTTTTATCTTCATTAAATTTATTGTAATGTTTTATTAACTCTTCCATATCATAAATTTCCTTAACTCTCATCAAACTAAAATATTATCGTAATTATATCATTTTTATCATTGTATTGTCTACTACATTAGGTATATAATAAAATTCAGAATTTATTATATAAATTGAAAGAGAGGGCATTTTTATGAATAAATCAAAGGTTTATTACACAGATTTTCGCACACTTACTTTTGGAGATGGGTTACCAAGCAAATTAAAAAGACTGATTAAAACCGCTAACATTAAACAATTAAATATGGATGGCAAATTTGCTGCAATTAAACTTCACTTTGGTGAATTAGGTAATATTAGTTATTTACGTCCTAATTATGCAAGAGCAGTTGTAGATACGGTTAAAGAATTTGGTGGCAAACCATTTCTTACGGATTGTAATACACTTTATCCTGGAAGTAGAAAGAATGCATTAGAGCATTTAGAATGTGCTTGGGAAAATGGATTCACTCCTTTAACAGTAGGATGCCCTATTATTATTGGCGATGGATTAAAAGGAACGGATGATATTTCTATTCCTATAAATGGAGAATATGTAAAAGAGGCAAAAATTGGACGTGCTATCATGGATGCTGATGTTTTTATTAGTTTATCACATTTTAAAGGTCATGAAATGACAGGTTTTGGCGGTGCTATCAAAAATATTGGGATGGGTTGTGGTTCTCGTGCTGGAAAAAAAGACCAACATACAGATGGACAACCTAGTATTAATTCATCGTTATGCATAGGTTGTAAACGTTGCTTAAATGAATGTGCTAATTCTGGTCTTTCATTTGATGAATTATCAAAAAAAATGGTAATTAATCTTGAAACTTGTGTAGGTTGTGGACGCTGTCTTGGTGCATGTAATTTTGATGCAATTTCATTTTCAAACTATACAGCAGTTAAGGATTTGAATTGTAGAATGGCCGAATATACAAAAGCTGTTTTAGACAATCGACCTCACTTTCACATCTCTATAATTGTTGATGTTTCTCCGAATTGTGATTGTCACTCTGAAAATGATGCTCCAATCTTACCAAATATTGGAATGTTTGCCTCTTTTGATCCCCTTGCACTAGATCAAGCATGTGTTGACGCTTGTTTAAAGGCAACCCCTTTACCAAATAGTCAGCTTTCTGATAATATGCAAAACCATGATTTTCATGATCATAAAGATCATTTTAAAAACTCGACTCCTGAGTCTGAATGGCGCTCTTGTTTAGAGCATGCATCTAATATAGGATTAGGTAATCGTGAATATGATTTAATATTTGTAAAATAGAAAGAAGCATTTAATGAAAACATTTATAAAAATTTGTGGCATTACTACCATTGAAGAAGTTTTATTTTTAAATACTACATCGGTAGATTATGTTGGATTTGTCTTATTTTATCCCAAAAGTAAAAGAAATATTAGCCTAGATACAGTTTCTACGTTATTGCACCATTTATCTTCATCAATAAAAAGTGTTGCTGTAGTTGTATCACCTAGTTTTTCCCAATTAATTGCACTTGAACAACTTGGATTCGATTATGTTCAAATACATGGCGAAATTCCTGAAATTCCTAATACAAACTTTCAACTCCCCATTTTAAAAGCATTTAATGTAAAAGATTTATCAACTATTACATTATATCACACACATCCACTGCTTTTTGGGTTTGTTGTCGATTCTAGTACTCCAGGAAGTGGAACAACATTTGATTGGTCTATTCTTAAAACTATAAACTTTAATAACAAACCTTTTTTCTTGGCTGGTGGTCTTACTGTGTTCAATGTTTCTGATGCAATTGATCAAGTAATTCCATATGGTGTTGATGTTTCATCAGGAGTCGAAGCTTCAAATGGTACTGGAAAGGATTTATCATTAATTCACTCCTTTATTTCAAATGTACGAAAAGAATAACAGATCTTTTGTAACTATACGAAAAAACATATCGTTGCCCCAATAACCTATTGTATTATGATATATATACT
>JBOFWM010000031.1:0-7421 GCA_051653625.1 Lachnospiraceae bacterium | reverse complement strand
GGACACCAATAGTCAATCAGCCATGTGTTCACCTTGTAGGAACCGTCGGGCATCCAATGGGTGAAAAATGTGTCCTATTCTTATAAGTTGAGTAGTTGTTTTTCTTAAACTCAAACGCAGAGGAAGCACCTGTTTGTATTCGTTCAAGCAATCGCCAATAGGTTTCGTAGCCAAACTCTGGGAAATATGATACTGCATTGGGCATCTTGCTGACAGCACTGCTTTGGTTTGTGGTTACTCGTGAGGAAACCTCTTGATTGATACCGTAACCACTTTTAAATGTACCGTTTTTTGGCAGTGCTTCCCTATGTCAAAAACAGAGATGCATTTATTGAACGAATTAAGTTTTCTATGAAAGATAATCTTTGTAAAACAATAGATTTTGACTGCTATATTAATGATTTTATGGCTGTTTGTGAAGCCGAGTGCGTATTAACAGATGATGGATATAACATAATTCATAAGAAATATGAGAATGAAATCAATGAGTTCTTAAAAGGCTTTGAAGAAGAACAGTATGAGTCTGGATAGAAGAAGTTTTTTGTGAAACAGATGTAGATGAATTACTTTTTAAATAAAAATACAAGGAGAACGAGATTATGAATAATTATAATGCATTAATTAACAACCTAGATGAGCTTAAATTAAACAAGATTAAGGAAACTATTGACCAATATCTGGATTTAGTTGCAGATGGAACAAAAACAATGGTAGACGCGCTTTATGAGCTTAGTGAGATGGAAGTAAAATTTAAAAAGCAACAGCTTATTACAGGAAATGTAAAAGTAGCTAATTTCCCATATTTAAGAGAAATAAATGAGTTTGATTTCGGATTTCAGCCATCTGTTGATAAGACTAAGATAATGGATTTAATGACTTTAAGATTTATTGAAAACAGTGAAAATATTATATTTTGTGGAACACCTGGCGTAGGAAAAACAAATCTCTCTGTATCTATAGGAATAGAGGCAGCAAAGCACAGATATAGTGTATATTTCATAACATTTCAGGATTTAATTGCACAATTAAAAAAGGCAGCATCAGAGAATAGGCTTGATGCAAGAATTAAGTGGTATTGCAGATATAAGGTGCTTATTATTGATGAACTTGGTTATCAGCGGATGGATACTGATTCAGCAAACCTTTTCTTCAATCTAATATCGAAGAGATATGAAAAATCGTCAACAATAATAACTACAAACAGTCCATTTTCAAAGTGGGCAGATATTTTCCATGAGCCAGTACTTACTAATGCACTGCTGGACAGATTGCTTCATCACTGTTCTGTTATTAACATTAATGGTCCCTCATACAGACTCAAGGATCAGTTACAGAATATGACTGAAGATGCATCATAAAATACAAAATAAAAATGTAGGTTTTCATACATTTTTATTTTGTATTAAACCTACATTTTTATATTGACATTTGCAAAAAGGATTATTTCAAAAAAAGGCGACAGTCTAATCCGCATAAACACAGGCATTTCAAACCATCTCAAAAACGGCGCCACTTTTACTTTGCCTATATGCTTTGTGGCTGTTTTGGTAGCGGATATGGACTTTCTTTTTTCTGTTTTATTATGTTATTTATATAGAAAAACTCTGGGTGTGAGGGTTCAAATACACGGCTACCTTAAAAAGTGCCGTATGACATCACCGAAAAAGGGTATAAAAAATACAGGCCTTTTTCTAAGAAAAAAGCCTGTAAACCCCGATGACATCGGCTTTTTAACCGATGACATCTTTTTTAGGGGGTATTTATGCTGCGGAAAAAGGGACTTGAACCCTCACGAGAATACACCCACAAGATCCTTAGTCTTGCCTGTCTGCCAGTTCCAGCATTTCCGCATCTATTTATTTTGCAGAATAACTGCAAGAATTAATATACCAAAAGAATACAAAAACGTCAATACTATTTTTATGTTTTTTATATAAATCTATTTAAAATAGTTCCACTTGAAAAAGCAGATGTATAATCACCAACATTTGTATAAAGACTACTTCTTTTTGCTTCATTTGATGCTTGTATTCCAATGATTGAAACTTTACTTGAAATACTAGTTCCTAAAGATGAATTTCCACTAAATAATGATTGTATCGTACTTTGATTTGCATTTTTAAAAGTATCTTCATTTATGCTTAAAGTATTATCACTTCCAATAGTAATTCCAACATTTGATAGTAAACTCGAGCTTTTTTGTACCGCATTAGCTAAATTAAGAGTTGTTCTTAAAATCGAAGTATCATTAGAATTACCAGCTGATTTTAAAAAGTCATTGTAGTCCGTTACAAATTTTGAAACCGACTCATATGCTTTATCTATATTCATATCTTTTTCAACATTTGATGCTACATCACTAATTGATTTTTGTAAATCTGTTGCATCACTTTGAATTATCATTAAGTTCTTTGTATTTGTGTTAGAATTTGTATCTAAAACACCAGTACTATCTGGATTTTTAGCATAATATGCTTTCATTAATTTTCCATAACTGCCATTTTTAATACTTGCATAATCTATTAAAAAGTTAGAACTTGAAGAGCCTGAAGAACTCGACGAACTTAAATTTGAAAATAAATAATTATAATTTGTTTTATTTTGTATTGTCATTTTCTCGCCTCCTTTAAAATTGTATATATCTATGCTACCATAATTAACTTACTATTTCAATAAATTGCTTTAGAATCTCTATCATTTTTTTTCGGACCTTTGGGTCCGTATCTTTTAAAGCCAAAAAAATCAATTTTATTGTATTTTTCCAATCACTTTTTAATTCTATAATGCTTTTTGCATTAGTACAATTAAACACTCTATAAAGCTCATTTACAAATATCTCTAATTCATCTTCCTTCAACTGAAGAATCCATGTATTTAATGATTCATTTAATTTTACATTTCTTTCAGAAATCCCATCACAAAACTTTAAATGATTTTTTTCTATCTTCCATGAAAAAAGATCATGCTGTAACACTCCAATACTCGAACTATCTACAACTAAATATTCTTCTTGACTTTGTAACAACATACCAACCAATGCATATTTTGGAACAAATTTTCGAATTCTTTTTTCTACTGATTCAAAATCGCTACTATTTAATACTTCAGGGCGAAATCCTGGTCCATCATAAGAATAAATTCTCTTTATTTTCCGTTTAATATCTTCCGTTGTATTCATGCTAGAATATACTGCAAAATTTCCACCTTTAGAATGTCCAATTACATACATACCTTTTAATTTTTTCCCAACTTTATTCAAATATAACTTACTCAAAATTTGCCCTGGAACTGGTTTTGAAAAAGCCATATTAAAATCTTCTTTCCAACCTACGATACTATCGTCTGTACCTCTGAAAACAACTACTGGATAACAATCTTTTAAAAAACAAGTAATAGCACTAAACTGTGTTTCTACATCTTCATTTACAATAGAAGCACTATAATTAAATTCTAACATAGAAAATCGTTCACTTTTCAACAATAGATCTAATAAAATTCTATTTTTCTTAGCAAATCTTGTATCTGAAAAAACAATACTATCTTCCATTATGTTATATATATGTTGCAATGTTACATTTTGTTTTTGATTTAAGCTTTTAGGAATCAAATATTCAATTTTCGAGTAAAAAAATTGGGATAAAATAAGACCATCTATTTCATTAAATTTCATTTCTTTAAATGTTTTGTGTCCATTATTTTTTATATATGTAAACATATCTCCCATAAATTGTTACCCTCCACATAAATGAAATATTAATATTTTGCTTCTAGGTGTCCAATGTTTTTTATTAACACGGATATTGTACCATCTTCATTTGTAATAAACTCAACACTATCTACATCTTTATATTGATCCATTGGAATTTTAATTTCAATTCCTTTGTCTGTAAATAAATGCTGCTTTTGATATTTTTTGATTGTACTTTCGCTCTGTGGAATTATTTCTTCTTTTACCAAATTATATTTTTCTATTTCTTCTTGAAAAGCAACTCTTAAATCTTCCTTTTCTTCAAAAAGCTTATCGCCTAAATCTTCTACAACAAATCCGCCATTACTATTTAATTCTTCTTGAATAATACTCTTTGCCTTCATAATTTCTTCACATGCATAAGATTCTCCCAAACTTGTCTTTTGTACTTTTTCAATTGCTTTAGTAACAAGATTCAGTTTTGATTTATGTGATAATTTTGAACTACATTTTAAAAATAATTCCGAAAAGTAATTTACCTTTTCTCCATTTACTTCATATTTTTTTTCAAGTAATTGTACGTTAAAATCTGTTAATCGAATAATAGCTGCTTCTGATAATTTCTGTCCATTTCC
Organism: Lachnospiraceae bacterium; assembly: GCA_051653625.1. Classification (GTDB taxonomy): domain Bacteria; phylum Bacillota; class Clostridia; order Lachnospirales; family Lachnospiraceae; genus SFDP01. Next base: position 3,098 of record JBOFWM010000031.1, on the reverse strand, counting down.
TGGAAGTGTTGCTTTAAATTTTATAATTTCATTTACATTTCCATCCTCAACTGATGTTGTTTTATGAGTAAATGTAGTTTTATAATTCATTTTTAAGATACCCAAATAATCAATATCTGATTCTCTAAATTCAACAATAATTAAATCTGCTGATGGGATATCAACATTACTGTTCATAATATCATATAAATTATTGGCAATTTTCTGACTTATATCAACAAACTCTATTTCTTGATATTTCGTTAAAAGCTGAAATATTTCTGATTCTTTTTCATAAAAAGTACATGTTTTCGCATCATCTCCTGATGTTATTTTTGCAATATGCTCTTTCAAAAAATCAGCAAAATCTGAACCGTACTCTAATTGTGTTTCTGACAAGATTGCCATGCCTACTGTTGCATCTAATATATGAACAATACTCTTTTTTAAACGTATTTCTTCCTTAACCATTTTAACTCCCTAACTCTTCTATTTTTTCAAACCATAAATACCATAATTTTTATTTTGTTCTGTAGGTATCCACCAATAAACGCCAGTTTCCCGCTCATTTCTCCATACTGCAATATGAGTATTGATTGCTTGTCCATCTATTCCTTTCCATACTCCTTGATTTGCAGTTCCATACCAATCACTGCTCTCCTTATATTCATTTGTAGTTACAATATACATTTCTCCATCATAATATCCATCCTTGAAATTTCCTATTACATTAGAAATAATATCATAGTCTAAACGTACTTTATCATAATCAAAGGAAAAATGCTCTTGCCCTTCTCCATTTGGTAAATCCTTACTCCAACTACCATTATAACTATGTTCCATAATCCCCAAGTTTTCACCCTCATTTTTATAAACAAAAACTTGGAGCCACATTCCTTCCCCACTTCTTTCTCCATCCTTAAATTCTCCACAATAATATGCATTATTTTCATATACTGCGAGTCCTTTTCCATGAGGATTTCCTGCACTATTCACAGGTCCATAATAATAGTATGTATTGGTACCATCTAATTCTGCACTTATTGCTTGTACTCTCTTTAATCTTACTAATTCATCTATTGCTTCAAGATTATAGGCATCCCAATAGCCAAATAATTCTTCAAGTTGTCCATCTTCTACCGGACGCTTTACATAATTTACTTTTGTATACCATTCATTTGAGATCGAATAAATATTTGTTTTTTGTTTTTCCTCTTCTACACTAGAACTTGAATTCTCTTCTTCACTTATACTTACAATATCCTCATAAGTTGTTGCAATTTCTTCACTACTAACGGTCTCTTCTGTCTCTTTTATCTGTGTTTCTACTACCGTCTTGTTTGGCTCCTGCTCACGCTTTACTAATAAAAAAACTGCTATCCCGGACAATATTAAAATTACAATTAATCCTGCTATGATTTCTTTATTTTTTAATTCTTTCATTCTTCTTTCATCAACTTTCTGTACTATTATTTTTTTGGCTATCTAGTATAGTTTTTAACTCTTCATCACCAATATTAATCCATGCATCTTCCTCTTGTTCCGTAATGCCTATATATGTTCTTAATGATCCTTCTATTTCATCCATTCCCCAAGTTTCAATATATTCATCAATTTCATAAAAATCAATTTCTCCGTTCAAATACTTCTCTTTAAATGTATTTTTCATTATAATAACCATCCTTTTCTATTTGTATTTCTTTATTTTCTTTCATTATACTATATTATTTTATGATTGTATCCACACAAATTATTAATTTTTATTTAATTTTACTTTAAAATTAGTAATTGTTATTATTATCACAATGTGTTATTATATTAACAGAACAAAGATTATTTATATAAATAGGAGGAATTTTTATGAACAAAATTATTGTTGTAGGTGTAAATCACGCTGGAACAGCAGCCATTAATACGATTCTAGATCATTATCCAAATAGTCAAGTTGTTGCATTTGACCGTAATGATAATATCAGTTTTTTAGGGTGTGGTATGGCGCTATGGATTGGTAAACAAATAGGTGGACCTGAAGGATTATTTTACTCTAGCAAAGAAACTTTAACTAAAAAAGGCGCTACGGTATATATGGAAACGACTATCACAAATATTGATTTTGATAAAAAAATAGTATATGCAAAAAGTAAAAATGGAACTACTTACGAAGAAAACTATGACAAACTTATCTTAGCTACTGGTTCTCAACCAATCATTCCAAATTTACCAGGAATTGACCTAGAAAATGTACAACAAGTAAAATTATATCAAGATGCTCAAGATGTTATTCAAAAATTAAACAATGAATCATTAACTAATATAACTGTTGTTGGTGCTGGATATATTGGCGTTGAACTTGCTGAAGCTTTTGCTCGTTGTGGTAAAAATGTAACACTTGTTGATGTAGCTACAACAAGTCTTTCAACCTATTATGATCAAGAATTTACAACACGAATGGATCAGACACTAAAAAATCTTGGCATCACTCTTGCTTATGGCGAAAAAGTAGTAGAACTTAGAGGAAATAAAAAAGTAGAGTCTATTGTTACAGATAAATCTACCTATGATACCGATATGGTTATTATGGCAGTTGGATTTAAACCAAATACTACACTAGGCGCTAATGACTTAACACTATTTAGAAATAATGCATATTTAGTAAATACACATCAACAAACAAGTAATCCAGATGTATATGCTATTGGAGATTGTGCTACTGTTAAAGATAATGCAATAGGAGACACAAATTACATTGCACTTGCAACAAATGCAGTACGTTCTGGTATCGTAGCAGCTCATAATGTATGCAAAACAGCTCTTGAATCAATAGGTGTTCAAGGTTCTAACGGAATCAGTATCAATGGTTTAAATATGGTTTCTACTGGTATTACAGAAACAAAAGCAAAAGCACTTGGAATCAATGTTGCCTCTACTTCTTTTGAAGATTATCAAAAACCTGGATTTATAGAACATAACAACGAAAAAGTACTTCTAAAAATTGTATATAATAAAGATACTCGTGTAATAATCGGGGTTCAAATGGCATCAAAACTAGATATTTCTTTAGGATTACATGTATTTTCTCTTGCGATTCAAGAAAAAGTAACAATAGAAAAAATGCAATT
>JBOFWM010000030.1:0-37029 GCA_051653625.1 Lachnospiraceae bacterium | reverse complement strand
TGCCTATATTCTTTAAATATATTGTCATATCAAAGCTCAATTAATAGTAGTAAATTAGTGGTAAAATAAATTTTTTATATAATTAAAAATGCTTATAAGTTTAGTATTTATACGGATAATCTAAAATTCTTTTTTAAATTTATGTGAATAAAACAAAAAAAAACATAGTATATCACAATGAATTATAGTATAATAAAACAAATATAATAATGAAAAGGAGAAGATGAGTATGTTAGTTACATTGATTCCATTATTTAATGATAAATTAGAAATTGATTCTTATTCTTTGTTTACTCAAAAAAAGAATTTATTGTTAAATCCAATATTATTAGGAGCAGGAAAGTTTGATGACGCCTTCAATGTAGAAGGAATTGAAATAATAGAAAAAATGGGGATAGAAACATTGGCTCCTAATCATAAAATATTTGTTTCAGTAACAAATGTTTCAATTTTTTCAACGTTTGATTCAACAAGTACAATACCAAGTGATAGAATAGTGTTATTGATGGATTCCGCTTTGATTCCTGATGAAAAGACGATTGCGAGATTAAAAGAATTAAAAAGTAAGGGGTATGGACTTGCTATTCGTAAGTTAGGGGTTGCACAATTTGAAGAATACAAAGAAGTGTTAGTTCTATTAGATTATATACTTTTGAATCATAAAAAGATTGTTATAAGTAAGGCAAAAATATTTTTCCATTCTTTATATCCAAATATTAAATTGTGTGCTGTTAATATTGATGATCATGAAGTGTTTGAACAATTAAAAAAAGAGGGTGGTTATTCTCTTTATGAAGGAGAATTTTATCGAGTTCCTGAAAATACGAATGAAAATGAAATTGCTCCAATTAAATTAAATTATTTACAATTATTAGAATCTATTAATAGTGATGAGTTCGAATTAGATAAGGCAGCAGACATTATTGGTCGAGATACTTCTTTAACGCTTTCACTTCTTAAGATGGTAAATAATATAGCAATAAATTCTGAGATAACCTCAATTCGTCATGCAGCAGCAATGCTTGGTGAAAAAGAATTAAAGAAATGGATTAGCACAGCAGTTGTAAATAGTATGTACTCAGAAGAACCTAATGAGTTAACAAGATTAACCTTAATTCGAGCTAAATTTGCAGAGAATTTAGCAAAATCATTTGATTTGGCAATAAGTGAATCAGAATTGTTCTTAATGGGATTATTCTCATTGTTAGATGTTATTTTGAAAAAACCTATGAGTGAAGCATTAGAGTTAGTAACATTATCTAAAAATGTAAAAGAAGCATTATTAAATAAATCTGGCACTTATGGAGAACTTTATAAATTTGTATTAGCGTATGAGAATGCAAATTGGCAAGAAGTATCAAGACAAATGATTATGTATAATATAGACATGCCTATATTACACGAGGCGTATATTAATAGTATTGTATGGTATAGAAAAGTTGCATTAGGCGAATAAAAAAATAAAAAAGGTATCATTTTACTAAAAGTAAAATGATACCTTTTTTAAAAATGTAAACGTCGTCTAACCGCATTTCTTAATCGAGATTTTGATAAAACCGTAATAAGAGTGATATTAACAATGGTACAAGCTGTCAGTACAACAGCAGACCAAGTTAATAAAATTGGGATTTGTAAAAATTTTCTTACAAGGCATTCTATTAAAATACATAAAATTGGAATTTCTAAAAAGAAATAAAGTGCTGTAGCTAAAAATGAAGTTGATATATTATGGTATAAAATTGCAAAAAATATTGAAAGTATAGTACAAATGGCAGTAATAGGAATTGCAAGTTCAAAAAACCATTGGTCTGTAGGAGTTACAATAGAAATTAAAAAAAGGTAGAGCAATATTGCAAAGCCATCAAATATCAAATAAATATAAACGGGCATTTTTGTATATATAACAGCGGGTATTAGTAGCACCCATAAAAGAATGCAAGCACCGATGATAAGAAGAGACCATGAACTTGCTGTAAATACAAGCAAATTTAATAGGCCACAACTAAAACCTGTCGCAATTAAAACAACAGATACTAAAATTCCTAAATCTTTTCTTTTTACATGTTCTACTTGCCCAGATTTGCTCGGAAAAGGGCGCGTTGGTTTTTGATCAATTTCATGCATTGGATTTAAAACGGGGGTATTGCATAGAGGACAAGATTTAATAGAGTCTTCTAGTTTTACTCCACAATTTACACAATATGACATAGGATATTCCTTTCTATTATAAAAAACTATTTTCTCGATTTGTTTCAATCAAAACATCAATTCCATCTTCTACAAGTTTACGGAAAAAATAACGTTCAACATCCGCTTCTATAATACAGCTTGCAAAATTGATGGTTAAAGTATCGTTAAAACTTATTATGGCACAATTTGTACGTGAAGAAAAAGGTTGGCCCATATAAATATCAAAACGTTTTATAAAGGGAGCCATATCTTCAGGAACTTTTAAAGCACCCATGTTCGTAAGTCCAGCAGAAGAGTTTTTATCTTGAACTTTTCGGTAAAATGTTTTTACAACAAAATCTTTAATAAATAATGGAGTAATACGTATCATTAAATTTTTTTGAGTTGCAGCATTTGTTGTAATATCTCCACGTAAAAACTTTTCATTAATATAGTATTTCATATAGTTATGAACATGAGTCACGATTTCTTCAAATGTATAATCCCCTAGTCTTGGATCGATAGAAGGGTATATCATTGTAATAAAATTTCGAAGTGTTTTAGTAGGGAAAAAACGTCGCAAATTTACAGGCATTGCCAAGCGAACAGGTTTTTCTTTAATATGAAATTCATTTTTTTGCTTTTGTAGTAGAGCATATAATAATACTGCATTAAGATATTCTGTTATGGTTGCATTATATTTTTTAGAAACTTCTAATACTTGCTTAACCGATAGAATTCCATTAATAACATTAAAGGTATGGAATTCATCTTTCGTACCACGAACACGATATGTTTTTTCGCTAGGTCTTGGTGGACGAACGGAAGCATTGGAATATTTCATATATGCATCTTCTAATTCGCTTGGATCTGGTTCTGTATTGATGTCTAGAACTAAATATTTATTCGATATTTTATGACCAAGCAATCTTAAATAAACAGCAGTAACGGTATGAAGCAAACTCATACCACCAGTTCCATCTCCAAGACTATGATGTGCTTCTAAGGAGATTTTATTTTCATAATAATAAAATCGGATAAGATAATGATTATTTGAATTAAAGGACATTGGCATACAAAAATTTCTGACATCTTCTTGCACAAATGGGCCGGGACGATGATTAGGTTCAAGATATCTCCAAAATAATCCTTTTCGAATAGAAACCTTATAAGTAGGAAATCTAGGGAGAGTCATGTCAATTGCTTGTTGCAATAATTGGGGGTCAATAGTAACGTGTAGTAATACACTTAATCTGTAAACAGATGAAAAGTCTTTTCTTTGTAAGGTCGGATATACAATAGCGGATAAGTCTAACTTATACCATATTTTTGATTCTTTTTTTTTGCTCAAAAGTAATCTCCTATCTTAAATAATTCCTTGCATAATTAATCATAATATCATTAAGTATAGCATCTTTACGTTAAAAAGCAACTATGATACAATAACATACTAGATGCAAATGGAAATATTTTGAAAAAGAAAGGTATAACAATGAGCAAAAAAGAAAAAATAAGTCAAAATATGTTGCAACTGATAAAAAAAGTTCATTCCACAGTGGAGAATAATGATGTGGAAAAACAAAGACATGTTCAAGCAAATATAGGAAATATGTTGTCCAATAAAAAAGAAATAAAAATTACTCAAATAGAAATTGAGAATATAAATGCTGAGTGGGTTTGCGTTGATCGTACTCATATGCAAAATTATGTAATTTTGTATTGTCATGGTGGTGGATATTCTACAGGTAGTAGTAATTATGCAAGAACAATTACAACGAAACTAGCAATGTATACCTCAATGGATGTATTATGTTTTAATTATAGATTAGCACCAGAACACCCATATCCGGCTGCTTTAGAAGATGGAATGGAAGTTTGGGACTATTTAATGCATATAGGATATGGTGCAAAAAATATAATTGTGGCAGGAGATTCTGCAGGAGGAAATTTAGCGCTTTGTCTTACACATCAATTAAAAAAACAAAAAAGATTGTTGCCAAGAGCATTGGTATTAATGTCACCATGGACAGACTTATTGCTAAAAGGAAAATCTCATAGTAGTAGGGAAAGTATAGATCCTATCTTAAATAAAGAGTATTTGGTACAGATGATAGAAAATTATGCGCAAAATCAAGAACTATTAAATCCATTTATTTCACCGATATATGGTAATTTTAACGGATTTCCACCAACATATATTCAAGTGGGAGATCATGAAATATTATTGAGTGATTCCACTATGTTACACAAGCAAATGGTAAAAGCAAATACATTTGTTAAATTAGATATTTTTGAAGGAATGTGGCATGTATTTCAAATGTCACCATTTAAAGATGCGAATGAAGCAATAGTAAAAATTGCAGAATTTATATATGAGGTTTGTAAATGAAATATTTAAAACAATTATTTATTATTTTAGGAATCAGTTTTATAGGAGAATTATTAGCAATCATATTGCCTTTGTCAATACCGGCAAGTATCTATGGCTTAGTACTTCTTCTTCTTTTGTTGCATTTAAAAATCGTAAAATTGAAGGATGTGGAAGAAACAGCAACTTTTTTATTACTGATAATGCCTATTTTTTTTATTGAGCCATCGGTAGCATTAAAAGATACTTTACCAACAATAAAAGGCAGTTTGATTTCTATTTTTGTAATTGGTTTTCTTTCCTTTGTGATTGTTTTTTTTATCACAGGAAGAGTGGCACAATTTATCATTAGAAAGATAGGAAAAAGGAAAGGGTCAGAGGATGAATTTTAATATACTAGCAAATGAATCTACATATTTTGGAGTAGTATTAACAATGCTTATATTCTTAGGATGTAGTATGATACAAAAAAAGTGGAAAAATCCAATTTTAAATCCGTTGTTACTCTCTATTATAATTATCATAATCATTTTAAATATTACAGATATTTCCTATGATACATATCAAAATAGTGCAAAAATTCTTACTTATTTTTTGACACCAGCAACCGTTTGTTTGGCAATTCCACTTTACAAACAGTGGCAAATTTTAAAAGATAATGTATATGCTATTGTTATTAGTATTGTAATTGGATGTATTGCACATGCTTTAACTATTATTGGACTTATGACATTTGCAAGAGAAGAGACCTTTCTTATTTTATCGTTATTATCTAAAAGTGTAACAACTGCAATTGCGCTTGATATTACAAAAGTAATAGGTGGAATCTCTTCAATTACTGTAATAGGAATTACAATTGCAGGTATTTCAGGATCTGTATTTGGTCCAGTACTCATAAAATTATTTCGAATAAAAGAACCTATTGCACAAGGGATTGCATTAGGAAGCGCATCTCATGCGATTGGTACTTCAAGAGCAATTGAATTAGGTGAGATCCAAGCAGCAATGGGATCGTTATCAATTGTTGTAACAGGAGTATTAACCGTAATTATTGTTCCCATAATTGCTAAGTATTTATAAAAAAATAAAGGAAAACAAAAAGCGGCATGTAATATTATAAGTGAATGTAAATTTTAACCTTACATAAAAGGAGAAAATTCATGACTATAAGAGAAATGCTAGAGCAAGGAGAAAAAAAATATTTAAGTCCCTATGCAACCCTTAGCATGAATTCGAAAGGGAGAAAAAATCAAGAGGAACCGTGTGATATTCGTCCCGTTTTTCAAAGAGATAGAGATCGAATTCTGCATAGTAAATCTTTTCGAAGATTAAAAGATAAAACGCAAGTTTTTTTATCTCCAGAAGGAGATCATTACAGAACTAGATTGACCCATACGTTAGAGGTCTCACAAAATGCCCGAACGATTGCAAAAGCACTTCGGCTAAATGAAGATTTAGTGGAAGCTATTGCTCTAGGACATGATTTAGGACACACACCATTTGGTCATGCAGGAGAGCGAGTATTAAATCGTATTTCGCCAGTTGGTTTTGAACATAGCGAACAGAGTGTACGTATTGTAGATATTATTGAAAAGGGTGGAATAGGATTAAATTTAACATTCGAGGTAAGAGATGGTATTTTGAATCATCAAACAACATGTTGTCCAAAAACATTGGAAGGAAAAATTGTTCGTTTGTCTGATAAGATTGCATATATACATCATGATATGGATGATGCCATTCGAGCAGGGATTTTAACAGAAGAAGATGTACCAAAATCTATTCGTGAAACGGTTGGGAATACTACAGGAGAGCGATTGGATCGTTTTATTCATGATATTGTAACAGAAAGTTACAATAAAAATGATATTCTAATGTCAAAGGAAATTGAAAAAGGCATGTTCCAATTAAGGAAGTTTATGTTTGATAACGTATATCAAAATAATGAGCCTAAAAAAGAAGAAAAAAAAGCGGAGGCTTTAATCGAAACGTTATATATTCATTATAACAAGTATATAGAAGAAATGCCAAAAGAATTTATCCGTATGATAGAGAATGGAGTGGAAAAAGAACGCGTAGTGTGTGATTATATTGGGGCGATGAGCGATCGATTTGCAATTGCACAGTATGAAGAAATTTATATTCCAAAATTTTGGCAAGGATAAAGGTGGGAAAGCTATAGTATGTTTTATTCAGAAGAAATTATAGAAGAAGTGCGTTCAAAAAATGATATAGTAGATGTCGTTTCTGGATATGTTAAAATCCAAAAAAAAGGTGGCAGTTACTTCGGACTATGTCCTTTTCATAATGAAAAATCTCCTTCCTTTTCTGTTTCAAGGCAAAAGCAAATGTATTATTGTTTTGGATGTAATGCAGGTGGTAATGTAATAAGTTTTGTTATGAAATATGAGAACTATACATTTCAAGAAGCTGTAAAAATGTTAGCACAACGTGTAAATATATCATTACCTGAAGTGGAATTTACAGCAGAACAAAAATCAAAAATTAATGAACGAACAAGGCTTTTAGAAGTTAATAAAGAAGCAGCAAAGTATTATTATTTTCAATTAAGAAGTGAAGTTGGAAAAATTGGATATGATTATTTTAAGGGGCGTGAGCTTAGCGAAGAGATTATGAAAAAATTTGGCTTGGGCTTTGCAAAAAAAACAAGAAATGAATTAACAAATTATTTGAAAAGTAAAGGCTATAAAGATCATGAGATGATAGATGCAGGTCTTGCTGGAAATGATGAAAGAAGTGGTATTCATGATAAATTTTGGAATCGTGTGATGTTCCCTATTCAAGATATTAATAATAAAGTCATTGGTTTTGGTGGTCGTGTTATGGGTGAGGGTGAACCAAAATATTTAAATTCAAAAGAAACAATGATTTTTGATAAAAGTAGGAATTTATATGGATTAAATTTTGCGCGTAGTTCAAGAGAAGACAATATTATTTTATGCGAAGGATATATGGATGTAATTGCAATGCATCAAGCAGGATTTACACAGGCAATTGCATCTCTTGGAACAGCATTTACACCAGGACAAGCAAATTTACTTAGACGATATACAAACCTTGTATACTTAGCATATGATAGTGATAATGCTGGTGTAAAAGCTGCAATAAGAGCAATACAAATTTTAAAAGAGATGGAAATAACAGTGAAAGTAATTTCTCTTCTTCCATATAAAGATCCAGATGAATTTATTAAGAATCTTGGGATTGAAGAATTTAAAGAACGTATGAAAGTGGCAAGAAATAGTTTTTTCTTTGAATTAGATTGTATTCAAAAAGAATACGATTTAAAAGATCCTGAAAGCAAAACAAAATTTCATCGTGAAATAGCGAAGAAACTATGTAATATTGAAGAGGAGATGGAAAGAGAAAATTATATTCGTGCTGTTTCAAGTGAATACGAGTTAGGCTATGAACAACTAAAAAAATTAGTGTTTTCATTTGCTTCTCAAACAGGACTTGCAAAGCCGATACAGCGTCCGAAATCAGGAATACAAAAAAAGAATACAGTAGAAGAAAATATAAAAAAAGCACAAAGATCGTTGATAACTTGGTTATCAGAAGAACCATCTCTTTACCCTAAAATACAAAGGTATATCTCTGTTGAAGACTTTACAACAGACTTATATAAACAAGTTGCACAAAGATTATTTGATGGTTTTTCAAATGAGGAATTTCATCCAGCATCTATTATTAATATGTTTGATGAAGAAGAAAAACAACAAGAAGTAGCAGCTTTATTTAATACAAAAATGGAGGAACTACCAACACATGCAGAAAAAGAAAAAGCATTTCATGATATACTCCTTACTGTTAAACGAAATAGTTATGAGTATTATTCAAAGAGATTAGGGAATGATGTTTTGGCACTTAATCAAGTAATAGCAGGTAAGAAGGCGTTAGAAGAATTAGAAAAAACGCATATTTCCCTAGAGGAATGATAACACTTAGAATAAGATAGTAAAAGAACGGAAGGATGGAATACGAAATGGACGAAATGTTACAACTAAAGATTGAAGAGAAGGTTAAGGAGATTTTAATACTATCAAAAAAGAAAAAGAATGTATTAGAGTATCCGGAAATACAAGAACATTTTAAAGAATTGTCATTAGAACAAGAACAAGTTGAAAAAATTATTGAGGCGTTAGAAATTAGTGGAGTGGACGTACTTCGTATCCAAGATGAAGACGATCTTGTAGAAGAAGATGAAATAATTTTAACAGAAGAAGATGAAGTAGATGTTGAATCTATTGATTTATCTGTTCCTGATGGTATTAGTATTGAAGATCCTGTTCGTATGTATTTGAAGGAAATTGGAAAAGTTCCATTATTAAGTGCAGAAGAAGAAATTGATTTGGCACAAAAAATGGAAGAAGGAGATGAAGAAGCAAAAAAACGATTAGCAGAAGCAAATTTAAGATTAGTTGTTAGTATTGCAAAACGTTATGTTGGTAGGGGAATGTTGTTTTTAGATTTAATTCAAGAAGGAAATCTTGGACTTATTAAAGCGGTAGAAAAATTTGATTACAGAAAAGGATATAAATTTTCTACGTATGCAACTTGGTGGATTAGACAAGCCATTACTAGAGCAATTGCAGATCAAGCAAGAACGATTCGTATTCCAGTTCATATGGTAGAAACTATTAATAAATTAATTCGAGTAAGTAGACAATTATTACAAGAATTAGGACGTGAGCCATTGCCAGAAGAAATTGCGGCAGAAATGGGAATTCCAGAAGAGAGAGTTAGAGAAATTTTAAAAATTTCTCAAGAGCCAGTTTCTCTCGAAACACCAATTGGAGAAGAAGAAGATAGTCATTTAGGCGATTTTATTCAAGATGATAATGTTCCAGTTCCAGCAGATGCAGCGGCATTTACATTGTTAAAAGAACAATTAGTAGAAGTTTTAGGAACATTAACAGAAAGAGAACAAAAAGTATTAAGATTACGTTTTGGACTAGATGATGGAAGAGCAAGAACATTAGAAGAAGTTGGACGAGAATTTAATGTAACAAGAGAGAGAATTCGTCAAATTGAAGCAAAAGCTCTTCGTAAGTTACGTCATCCAAGTAGAAGTAGAAAATTAAAAGATTATTTAGATTAATTAAGAAACGAGCAAAATATGAATTTATCAAAAAGATTGCAAGCAGTTGCCAATTTGTTGTCATCAAATGATGTTATTGCAGATGTAGGATGTGACCATGGATACCTTTCTATTTATTTAATTGAAAAAAAAATCTGTAATCATGTAATAGCAATGGATGTAAATGAGGGTCCTTTATTGTGTGCAAAAAAAAATATTCAACTATGTAATGCGGAAGATAAAATTGAGTTATTTTGTAGCGACGGATTAAGTGCATTAACAAAAAATATTCAATCTATGGTAATTGCAGGCATGGGTGGAAATCTTATGATTAAGATTTTAGAAGATAGTATGGATAAAGTAATAAACTTAAATGAATTTGTACTGCAACCGCAATCAGATATTCCTAAGGTTAGAAAGTTTTTAGCAAACAATGGATTTGTAATTATTAAAGAAGATATGGTTTTAGAAGATCATAAGTTTTATATGATGTTTAAAGTTCAAAAAGGTAGCATAGTAGAAAAGGATACATTGTTCTTTGAATATGGAGAGTACCTTTTAAAAAATCAACATCCTATTTTAAAATTATATTTAGAAAAAGAGAAAAAAACACTTCTAAATTTAAGAGGAAAATTACAAGAACAAGGTAATTTGGAAAAAAGATTAACAGAAGTGGAAATTCAACTAAGAAAGAATCAAAGAGCATTGGAGTATTATGGGAATAATATGTGAAAAAATTATTGAAAAATTAGAATACATAGCTAACTTTGAGCATGCATTAAGTTGGGATAATGTAGGATTACTAATTGGAGATTCTAAAAAAGAAATAAATAAAATTTTAGTTGCACTTGATGCAACACAAGATGTTATTGAAACAGCTATTCGTGAAAAAGTAGATCTTATTATCACACATCATCCCATTATTTTTTCTGGCATAAAAAAAATTCAAAAAGAGGATATGATTGGAAATAAAATTATTCAATTAATACAACATGATATTTGTTGCATTGCAATGCATACCAATTTTGACGTTTCTATTATGGGGGATTTAGTTTGTCAAAAAATGCATGTAAAAGATAGCAAACCATTAGATCTAACATCAGGTATTGGAAAGGTTGGTATTGTAGATGAAATGTCGGTAGAGTTGTTTGCAAATAAAATAAAAGCATGTTTTAATCTTTTAGAACTTCGAATATATGGAGAACATTATACAACGATAAAAAAAGTTGCAATCGTTCCAGGATCAGGAAAAGAATATATTAAACAAGCTAAAACAATTGGATGTGATGTTATTATTACAGGAGATGTAGGACATCATGATGGATTAGATGGCATAGATCTAGGAATTGTTGTTATGGATGCGGGACATTTTGGATTAGAACAGGTTTTTATTGCATATATGAAGCAATATTTAGAACAGAACTTTTCAAATATTAGTATCATTGAAAGTAATGAAGCGTCCCCTTTTTGGATAGTCTAAAACAGTAAAGGAAGGAAAATGCATGAAACTTATTATTGAGGGAACACCAGTTGATGTAACACACGGTAGCACTTTTGCGGAAATTATCACTCCGTATCAAGAAGCAAATAATCATAATATTGTATTAGTTGTGGAAAATGGAAAAATTAAAGAATTAAATAAAAGGGCAAAGAATGAGAATAGTAATATTTCATTTATTTTACGATCAGATACAATCGGTTATAAAACGTATGAAAGAAGTGCATTAATGCTTTTGGTTAAGTCTGTAGGCGATGTATTAGGAAGTGAAGTCCTTGGAAATTTTAAGATAGAGTTTGTAATTGGACGTGGGTGTTATTGTTCTGTAAATAATCAATATTCACTTAAAGAAAAAGACATCGAATCTGTAAAAAAGAGAATGCTGGAATTAGTAAAAAAGAAGATTGTTTTCCATAAAGAAGCATATACAATGGATGATGCAATGAAAATTTTCAAAAAACAGAAAATGGAAGATAAACTTAAATTATTTAAATATAGAAGAAGTTCTTACGTAAATATTTATGAATTAGATGGATACTTTGATTATTATTATGGATATATGTTACCAAATACTTCTTATATTAAACAATTTGATTTAATTCCTTATGAGCAAGGAATGATGCTTGTATTGCCAGAAAGAAATGCTGCATTTGAATTAAATAAATTTAATCCAAAAGAAAAACTATTTCAAACGCTTTCAACAACAACAAAATGGGCAGAAGAAATGGAGATTAGTACGGTTGGAGATTTAAATGATAAAATATGTAGTGGTGGATTTTCAGATATTATTTTAGTACAAGAAGCATTGCAAGAAAGAAGAATTTCTGAAATTGCAAGTGAAATAGCATCTAGAAAAGATGTGAAATTTATTATGATTGCTGGTCCATCTTCTTCAGGAAAGACATCTTTTTCTCATAGACTTTCGATTCAATTACAAACATATGGATTAAAACCACATCCTATTGCAGTTGATGATTATTTCATTAATAGAGATTCCACCCCTCTTGATGAATTTGGAAATTTAAATTTTGAATGTTTAGAGGCAATTGATACAAAACAATTTAATCAAGATATGTCCCTTTTATTAGAAGGAAAAGAAGTGGAAATGCCTCATTATAATTTTAAAATTGGAGAAAGAGAATATTTGGGAGATTATAAAAAGCTAGGAAAAGATGATATTCTAGTGATTGAGGGAATTCATGCATTAAATGATAAAATGTCATTTGCTCTTCCAGATGAAAGTAAATTTAAAATTTATATAAGTGCATTATCTTGTTTAAATGTGGATAAGCATAATAGAATTCCAACAACAGATGGAAGGTTATTACGTAGAATGGTTCGTGATGCAAGAACAAGAGGAATTACAGCGCAAAGAACACTCGATATGTGGCCATCTGTTAGACGTGGGGAAGAACAAAATATTTTTCCATATCAAGAGAGTGCTGATGTTATGTTTAATTCTTCGTTGATTTATGAATTGGCTGTGTTAAAAGTATATGCAGAACCATTGCTATTTGGAATATCAAAAGGAGAACCAGGTTATTTTGAAGCGAAAAGACTTCTTAAATTTTTGGGGTATTTTCTTGGTGTTAGTGCAGACTTTCTTCCAAATAATTCAATTGTTCGAGAATTTGTTGGTGGAAGTTGCTTTCATGCATAAGAAGAATGTGATATAATAGATTTTATAAGTAGGACAAGTGATCGCGGCTGTAATTATTACAGGTGAGGAAAGTCCGGGCTTCATAGAGCAGAATGCCGGATAACGTCCGGTGGAGGCGACTCTAAGGATAGTGCAACAGAAATATACCGCCACTTTTGTGGTAAGGGTGGAAAGGTAGTGTAAGAGACTACCGCTTTGTTGGTAACAACATTGGCTATGTAAACCCCATTCGAAGCAAGACCAGAAAGAAAACAATAGATTTGCTCGATCTGTTTTCAGGTAGGTCGCTTGAAATTATTGGTAACAATAATTCTAGATAGATGATCACTCGCGACATAACCCGGCTTAGCGTCCTACTTATTTATGATAGAACAACCACTATGTGGTTGTTCTTTTATAGTAAAGGGAGAAGTGACATGGAAAAAGAAGATATATTGTTACAAAAAAGATTGAAAGAATTAGCAAGAAGATCTTATGAACAAAATCAATTTACATTTACGACATTCTTATCACCATCTGAGTTAGATCTATTTTTACATATGGAAAAAGAGCTTTCTTATGCATCACCTACCATATTTGGTGGAAATGACACAACTGATCGAGTGATGATTCGATTTGGAAAGGAAGAAGAATTAGGATATGTAGAGGAGTTTCCAATTGTATGTATAAAAATGGAGCCACTTATTGAAAAATTTGGAGAACAATTATCACATAGGGATTACCTTGGTAGTTTAATGAATTTAGGAATTAAGAGAGAAACAATTGGTGATATTTTTATTAAAGGAAAGACCGCTTATCTTTTTTGCCAAGAGCAGATTGCAGAATATATTAAAGAACATTTAGTTAAAATAAAGCATACAAATATAAAGTGTGTTATAGAAGAAGATATAAAAGAATTTATAAAAGCGGAGCAGGAACTAGAGCTTATTCTTACATCTTCTTATCGAATAGATGGCGTTATATCTAAAATATACCATTTATCACGTACGCAAAGTATTGAATTGTTTCGAAAAAAGAAAGTATTTTTGAATGGAAGAGTACAAGAGAATAATAGTTATTCCTTAAAGGATAAGGATATTATTTCTGTTAGAGGGTATGGAAAAATACAATATCTTGGATTAAAAAGCGAAACGAAAAAAGGGAAATTTCACCTTCAAATAGGAAGGTATGTTTAATAATAAGTTTGATTTAGGAGAATGATTTTGAAAATAAAAGTTGTTTTTACAGGTGGAACGATTGGAAGTATTGCAAAAGAAAATGTTGTAAATATTGAAGAGAATGGTATTCCACAGTTAATTCAGATGTACAATAATAAGAATCGAGAGCATAAGATAGAGTTCGATGTAGAAAGTGTATTAAATATTTTAAGTGAAAATATAACAAGAATTGAATGGAAAAAATTGTATGAGTATTTGATAAGTATACCGAGCAATACGTATGATGGGATTATAATGACACACGGTACAGATACCTTAGCTTATACAGCTGCATTGTTTTCTATACTTTTGAAAGATATTAATATTCCTATTATGATTGTATCGAGTGATCGTCCACTTGAACATGAATTATCGAATGGATATGATAATTTTGTGGCAGCAATTGATTTTATAAAAACAGAAGGAACAAAAGGTGTTTTTGTTCCTTTTAAGCAGAAAGAAACAACGATTCATCTAGGAGGAAGAATAATTCCAGTACAGTCCTTTGTTCATAATTTTAACAGTATTGGGAATGTTGTGTATGGAAAAATGGTTGATGGATTATTTGTTAGAAACAATCATGAAAAAAATCCGACAAAAGAGGAATTAGAACAATCGTTTTTTGAGAAAAAAATACCTTTTCCAGAGGAAACATCTATTTTATGTGTGAATCCATATCCAGGTTTCAATTATAAAATGATAGAATTTTCAAAAAAACCAGATGTGATTTTACATGGTCTTTATCATTCAAGTACTGCATGTGTTACAAAGGAAGCAGAAGAGTATTCTATACTTTCGTTTGCAAAAAAATGTAAGACAGAAGACATTAAATTATATTGTGCATCTTATGATTCTAATTATAGTGTTTATTATTCTATGGTAGAAATGATGGAAATGGGAATTACTTTTTTAGAAAATATTTCAGAGGTAATGGCGTATATAAAAGTAATGATTGCATATGGAAGTTTTAAAGAGGAAGCAAAGAGAATAGAGTTTTTAAAAACAAATATAGCAAATGAACAATTCATATAAAGTTTAATAAAAAAAATGCCCATAGGGCATTTTTTTATTGAAATGTATGACGGTCAAAATTTTCATCACAATACTTACAACGATATACTTCCGTTTTTTCATTTGCCAAAACAAAAATATGTGGTAATTCTTGTTCAATAGAGGTGATGCATCTTGGATTTTTACAATGAATCACATTTTTTATTTCTTTTGGTAAGATTAATTCTTTTTTTCCAACAATTTGTCCATCTTTTATTACATTCACTGTAATATTATGGTCGATAAAAGCAAGAATATCTAAATTAAGGTGATTGATATCACATTCTACTTTAAGAATATCTTTTTTTCCTAATTTTGTACTTTTTGCATTTTTAATAATTGCAACGGTACAATCAAGTTTATCTAATTGTAGATGGTGATATATTGATAAGCTCATTCCTTCTGTAATATGATCTAATACAAATCCTTCTTCAATTTTTCCGACATTTAACATAAGAATATCCTCCATTTTTTTAACCCAATTCCAACAAAGTGTAAATTAAAGCCATTCGTACATAAACGCCATATTCACTTTGTTTAAAATAGACAGCACGTTCATCAGCATCAACTTCTACAGATATTTCATTAACACGAGGAAGCGGATGAAGTACTAACATATCTTTGTTTGCTAATTTCATTTTTTTCTTATTTAAAATATAAAAATCTTTTAAACGAACATAATCTTCTTCATTAAAGAAACGTTCGCGTTGAACACGTGTCATATATAATAAATCAAGAGAAGGTAATACATCTTCTAATCGAATAACTTCTTCGTAAGGGATATTTTTTTCGCGAAGTGTTTGAAGGATATATTCAGGAACACGTAATTCATCAGGTGAAATAAAAAGAAATGTTATATTATCATAGCGACTTAGAGCATCAATAAGGGAGTGAACAGTACGTCCAAATTTTAAATCTCCACATAAACCAATTGTAAAATTATTTAAACGACCTTCCAACGAACGAATGGTAAGTAAATCAGTTAATGTTTGCGTTGGATGTTGGTGTCCACCGTCACCAGCATTAATAACAGGAATAGTAGATTTCAAAGAAGCAACAAGTGGTGCACCTTCTTTTGGATGTCTCATTGCACAAATATCAGCATAACAAGAAATAACACGTATTGTGTCAGAGACACTTTCACCTTTTGTTGCAGAAGATGATGTAGCATCGGAAAAGCCAAGCACATTTCCACCAAGATTCATCATAGCAGCTTCAAAGCTAAGTCTAGTACGAGTACTTGGTTCATAAAAACAAGAAGCTAGTTTTTTTCCTTTACATGAGTTGGCATATTTTTCGGGATTACGTTCCATATCATTTGCCAAATCAAATAGTTGATCAAGCTCTTCAATTGTAAGATCTAATGGATTCATTAAATGTTTCATAATTACTTCCTTTCTTTTATGGCGTAAGAAAATCGAAGAGAGTAGGAGCCCTTCGATTGTATTAAAAGATATAATAACATACATTGTCCTAAGTATCAATTAAAATGACAAATTTGATAAAAAAAAATTGCATTAAAAATTTTATATAAATTTAATAGATAGAATATGAAAATTGTATTATTATCAATAGAGATAGAAGTATAAAACAAAATTAAAAGGAGAAAATCATGACTGAACATGCTACATTTATAGAAAGAAAGCGATTATTATTTTTTGGATTACCATGGACTTTTACAAAATATTTTATTTCGGAACATATGATTACAATTCAAGCAGGTCTTCTTAATACAAAAGAAGATGATTGCTATATGTATAAGGTTCAAGATGTACAGTTAAATATCTCCTTATTTGAGCGATTATTTAAACTAGGAACAATTAAATGTTATACAGGAGATACAACAAACTCCATATTAATTATTACGCATATTAAAAATGCAAGAGAAATAAAAAATTATATATTAGAGGTTGCAGAAAAAGAGCGAATGAAACGTAGAACATTAAATACATTAGATATTGGCTCGGGAGTAAGTAATGATATGGATAGGATTCAAATATAATGGAACTGGATATGACAAAGGGAAATCCTTTTAAATTAATTATAGCATTTACGATTCCTATTATTTTAGGAAATTTATTTCAGCAATTCTATACAATTATTGATACGATTATTGTAGGACGAACAATTGGTGTTGACGCACTTGCAGCTGTTGGTGCAATGGGAAGTGTTGTTTTTTTGATTCAAGGATTTTTACAAGGACTTACTACAGGATTTACAATTATTTCAGCACAACGTTTTGGCGCAGGTGATAAAGAAGGGTTAAAACATAGTATTGGAACTGCAATTGTATTATCGTGTATTATTACAGCTATTGTTACACTTATGAGTGTTTTTTGTTTAGATTGGTTATTAAAAGTTATGAATACTCCGCATAATATTTATGCAATGTCGAAAGAATATATTTTGATTATATGCATAGGTATGTTTTGCAATGTATGTTACAACTTGCTTGCTAGTTTTTTAAGGGCACTTGGAAATAGTAAAGTTCCACTTATATTTTTAGTTTTAGCAGCGGGACTTAATATTGTATTAGATTTAGTATTTATTATTAATTTTAAAATGGGTGTTGGTGGTGCAGCACTTGCTACTGTTATTTCGCAGGGAATTTCTGGGATTGGCTGTTTGTTTTATATTATAAAAATGGTACCGCTATTACATATAGAAAAAAAACATTTGTATATTGAAGTACAATGTGCAAAAAATCAATTGAATACAGGAATTCCAATGGCATTGCAATTTTCAATTACAGCAATTGGTGTTATTATTGTACAATCATCCTTGAATCTATTTGGTTCTGTTGTTGTTGCAGCATATACTGCTGCATTAAAAGTAGAGCAATTTGTAACTCAAATTCTAGTATCCATCGGGATGTGTATGGCAACCTATAGCGCTCAAAATAGAGGAATAAATGATTGGGAACGTATCAAAAAAGGAAATCGAATTGCAAGTTTCCTCTCAGCAACATATTCTGTCGCCATATATTGTATCATCTTACCTTTTGTACCAACAATAATAAGATTATTTGTAACGGAAAATCTTTCATTAGTACAAGAATATGCATATACTTATATGCGTATTTGTGGATTGTTTTTTATTCCATTAGGGATGATATTCATTTATAGAAATATATTGCAAGGTTGCGGATACGCATTTCTTCCAATGTTTGGAGGAATTGTGGAGCTTGTTTGTCGATGTGTCTTGGCATTTTGGGCTGCAAAGAATTTAAGTTTTGTTGGAGTATGTGCTGCAAATGCAACGGCATGGCTTGTAACAGGTATCTATTTATTTATCGCTTATCTTTTTGTTATGAAAGCAATTAATAAGAAAACGCTCCATAACCAAACCGAATAGAAACCAAAATGGAGCATAGTCAATTCGAATTAAACCATGGATATTCCAACGTTCTTTTTCGTAGTTCCATGGAGAAATGTTATATTTTTTTAAAAAATTGCCGCTAGAGTATTCTACAAAAAAAATTGTAAACATATAGATAATACCGCGATATACCCAATGAATTTTTTTGATGATTAAATAAAGCGGCCATAAAAAACAACTTATACCATAAATTGGAAACATCCAAAGTGATGTAATTCCTTTTAGGTGTAAGTTTTTTTCTTTTAAACTATAAAGAGAAGTAAAGATAATTTCAGTACACCAACCTATGATGCCACACGTTAAAAAAGTAGAAAATATTTTTCTCATATATTTTTCACATTAGATTCCTTATGTTATAATTTATAAAATAGTATAGGTTAAAATTTGTTTTTTATTCAAATGAAGTTTATAATGGTAAAAAAAGTCAGATAAAAAGAGGAAGTATAGTGATAAAAGTAAATATACCAAGAATACCAACTGAGTTAATAGTAGTAGAAGTATTAGATGGACTAAAAAATACATTGGATCAGGAAGAACAAATAATAGGTGTTTTAATACAAGGGGAAGAACACTTAGAGAAAGAGTATTACAAGCTAGATATTTGTTCTTCTCGATTTGAAAAAAATAGATTCGTAAATTGTAAATTTGAAAAAGCATCTTTTGTAGATGTAGAATTTAATGATTGCGATTTTTCAAATACTAGTTTTGAAATGGCATATTTTAATAGGTGCAAATTTCGAAATTGTAAGTGCCTTGGAAGCATTTTTCGAGATGCAATATTAAAACATGTAAAATTTGAGGAAAATGTATTAAACTATAGCAATTTCAATAATGTAAAATTGGAATGTGTGGAAATGAAAAACTGCGATTTGACAGAAAGTTCTGTTTCCGAAATTACCTATAAAAATTGGAGCGCAAGTCAGTGTAAATTTATACATACCAATTTTTTTCATACAAAATTAAAAAATTTTGATTTTACAAGTTGTATACTAGAGGATATTATTGTTTCAGATACTTTAGATGAAGTGCGTGGTGCAAAAATAAATGCAGTTCAAGCATTAGAAGCGGCCAGATTATTGAATATGCATGTGATATAAAAAATTTACAAAATGGATGGAGAGTAGATATGAAATATCAAGAAGCGAGAGAATATTTACAGGAATGTAGTAATTATGGGAGTATTCTTGGTTTAGACAATATAAAATATGTATTAGAAGAATTGAACAATCCACAAGAACAATTATCATTTGTCCATATATCAGGAACAAATGGAAAAGGGTCAAGTGTAACATTTATTTCTAATATTTTAAAAAAAGCAAAATATAAAGTTGGTGTATATACTTCACCGGCTGTTATGGATTACTTTGAACGATTTCAAATCAATGGAATACAAATGGGAAAAGTTTTATTTGGTAAATATATTGAAATTGTAAAAAATGCGGCTGATCTTGTTTTTGAAAAATATAAGTTACGTGCAACTGTATTTGAAATAGAAACAGCCGTTGCATTTTTATATTTTTTAGAAAAAAAGTGTGATATTGTTATCCTTGAAACAGGAATGGGTGGTAGTTTAGATGCAACAAATATTGTAAAACATACATTAGTAAGTGGAATAACCTCAATAGGTATGGATCACATGGATTATTTGGGGCAAAGTTTAACTGAGATTGCAAAAGTAAAAACTGGCATTATAAAAGAAGGAGGGAGTGTAGTTTATTATCCACAACAAACGGTAGTTGAAGAAATTATAAAAAATGAATGTAAGAATAAAAATATTAAAAAAATTTATACCTTTCAAGAACATGAAATTCAAATTAAAAAAAGTGAAATTGGAAAACAAGTTTTTTCTTTTCGTTCTTATAAGAATATTGGAATTTCTATGAATGGATTGTTTCAAATAAAAAATGCAGTTTTTTCTTTGTGTGTGATAGAAGCATTAATTGAAAAAGGATATCAGATTACATCGAATCATATGAAAGAAGGATTTATGGAAGCCACTTGGGCAGGGAGATTTGAAGTAGTATCAAAAAATCCATATTTTATTATAGATGGTGCACATAATGAAATGGGTGCATTAGCATTGAAAGAGTCTTTGATTAAATACTTTAAAGAACGTAGAAAGATATTTATAATAGGAATGTATAAAGACAAAGAATATGAAAAGGTGATTCAGTCAATGGCAGAACTTGCATCACATATTATTGCAATTACGCCAACAAAAGAAAGTAGAAGTCTAGCGGGTGTTGATTTAGCACGAACGATTCTTCCTTATAATACAAATGTTACAGTAGCAGATAATTTATTGGAAGGTGTGGAATTGGCAACGTTACTTTCAGATAAGGAAAGTGTAATAGTTGCATTTGGATCCTTATCGTATTTGGGAGAGTGTAAAAAAATAGTACAAGAAAGAAAAGTAAACTTTAAAGACAATCATGGATTAAAGGTTTTGCACACATAATAAATGTGGCAAAACCTTTTTTATGATTTAATAAGGATGAAATTCTTCAACAGATATTGGACCAAAGGTAGATTGATGATAAAGTGGTGCCGAAGTATTAAAGTTATTAAAATAAACGTAATGAGAGGTAATATTAAGGTTATGAAAATTACCATATTTTACAACTTCTGGATTTGATCCATCAATTGCCATTCGCATTAAAGCAGGATCTTCTGAATTTCTTTGATAGTAAATATAAGAACCATATACATTATACAAATCAACTCGATCAGTTGTAAGCACGGTGGTTTCAAAAGTTGAAAGATTTAAGCGATGCAATTGGTAATTACTTTCTAAGTCCATATAATATAGATATCCATTATCAATAATAGGTTGCCACATTTTATGGGAATAAAACATAGAATCCACACCCGTTAAGGTATCATATTGATATAAAGTCAAATCTTCATTAATATTTGTATAATAAATTGCTGAGTTATTTACACAAGATGGAGCTACTTGTTTTTGTAACAATTCTTGATCCTTTTTTTCATTAATTTTAACGCTATTGAAAGAAGCGGATCCATCTTCAGCATTATACTTATCGAAAAAAATTGTATTGTCAATTAATTGCATAGAAAATATTGTAGAAAAAACAAGACATTCTGTGTTTTTACCTGATAAGTTGCTTCTATAAATTCCGTTGGAACTACGTATAAATCCTAAACCAGCAGCACCAGAAATGGAAGATTCTTGATAAAAATATAGATTATGTTCTGATGCACAGATATATTTGGAGGCAATGTTTGTTAATTTTTTTATATCTGTTTCATCTGCATTCATTGAATATAAAGAATGATAATCATAAGGATTTGAAAAATATACTTTACCATTATATTCAGCAAATAATCCGTCATTGTATAAATTACCAGCACTATTACCAATGGTTCCAACAGGATTTTCAATGATTCTAGTATTAAAATAATAGAGTACTACGAAAACAACACAGATAGTTATGGGGATAAGTACTGCCCCGATTTTTTTTAGATTCATAATGATTTCCTCCAATATTGTGTAAAATGTATGTAATAATCTTATTATAAGCATTCTTTGACTTGCTATCAAGCAAAAATTAGTTTAAAATTTAATAGAATTTGATAGTTGAAAATAAATGTAATATAAGGGATGGATTTAGGATGAAAAATTTAGAAGAAATAAGAGTTGAATTAGATGAAATAGATCGTGAAATAGTATCGTTATATGAAAAGCGCATGGAATTAAGTAAAGATGTTGCAAGGTATAAAATTTCAACAGGGAAGCCTGTTTTTGATAAAGAACGTGAGTTGGAAAAGATTAATAAAGTTATGAACTTAGCTACTTCAGAGTTTAATAAAAAAGGAATTAAAGAATTATTTGAACAAATTATGGCGATTAGTCGTAAACTGCAATATGGTATGATTTCGAATGAAAATGGTGGGAAAGATACTTTCTTTACATCGATTAGGGAGATTAAAGAAGGTGTCTTGCGAGTTGTATATCAAGGAGCAGAAGGTTCTTATTCACATGAAGCAATGAAATCTTATTTTGGAGATCAAGTAGATTCTTTTCACGTGGAAACTTTTCGTAATGCAATGGAAGTGTTAAAAGAACAAAAAGCAGATTATGCAATTTTACCAATTGAAAATTCAACGGCTGGAATTGTAAGTGAAATCTATGATTTACTTGAGGAATTTGACAATTATATTGTGGGCGAAGAGATTCTTCAAATTAAACATTGCCTATTGGGAGTTGAGGGGACAAAAATAGAAGATATAGAAACAGTTTTTTCACATCCACAGTCATTAATGCAATGTAGTACTTTTTTAGGAGGACATAGTGAGTGGAAACAAATTAGTATGCAAAACAATGCCTTTGCAGCAAAAAAAGTAAAGGAGGATGGACAGATTAATCAAGCAGCAATTGCAAGTAAGCAAGCGGCTATGTTATATGGATTGAATATATTGCAAGAAGAAATAAATCATGCCAAAAATAATTCTACAAGATTTATTATTGTAAGCAATAAAACAATATTTAAAGAATCTGCAAATAAGATTAGTATTTGTTTTGAAATTCCACATGCAAGTGGTTCTTTATATCATATCCTTTCTCATTTTATTTATAATAATTTAAACTTAAGTAAAATTGAATCACGACCAATTATTGATAGAAATTGGGAATATCGATTTTTCATTGATTTTGAAGGGAATTTAAAAGAAAGTTCTGTTGAAAATGTAATGCAAGGATTGAAAGAAGAAACAACAAATTTAAAAATATTAGGGAACTACTAAAAAAGAGTTGAACGGAGAACTTATGAGAGAGAAAAAATCACAATCTATTATTTTATTTCATGAAAAAAATAGAAATCACTTAATATATAAAATGTTTTTAATGACTCAAGATCAAGAAAATATGGAACAATTATTTTATGAGGTAGTAAGAGGCCTTTTAGATTTTGCTATAGAGTATGGATTTTCTGGAAATATATGGCAATGTTATATTACAAATTATTTAGTTACACATGAAAATGCTTATAGTATTTCTAGTGAGAATTCGGCAGAACATTCAGAAAGTTTATATGAAATTGCATTAACGGATTTACAAAAATTTAGAGAGATATATTTTTTAGATTTAAATAAAAAAATAAGTAAGAAAAATAAACATTTAGTATCATCAATTATAAAGTACAAAACAAATAATAAAAAGAGTAAAGTATATCATAAAACAATACGTGATAAAATTATAGAACTTTCAAATTCATTTGAAAAAACACTCATTGCAGAAGAAATGTTAGAGTTATTAACGAAGTTTTATCATTCATATGGAGTTGGTATACTTGGACTACATTCGGCATTTCGAATTGAATATGAAGGAGAAGTATGGATTAAACCAATCCATAACATTGCAAGAGTGAAATTTGATGATTTAGTTGGATACGAAGAACAAAAGAAAAAATTAATCGATAATACAAGGGCGTTCATAAATGGAAATCCAGCAAATAATTGTTTTTTATTTGGAGATGCAGGAACTGGTAAGTCTTCATCCATTAAGGCATTAGCAAATGAATATTATAAAGATGGATTACGTATTATTGAAGTATATAAACATCAATTTTTAGAATTAAATGAATTAATTCATATTTTAAAAAATAGAAATTATAAATTTATTATTTATATGGATGATTTAAGTTTTGAAGAAACAGAAATTGAATATAAATATTTGAAAGCCATTATTGAAGGTGGACTTGAAAAAATGCCAGATAATATTCGTATATATGCAACCTCTAATAGACGTCATATTATTAAAGAAGATTTTGCAGATAAGGAAGGACGAAGAGATGCGCTCCATGCAAGCGATACGGTACAGGAAAAATTATCTTTATTTGCAAGATTTGGTGTTAATATTTTTTATCCTTCCCCTGAGAAAAAAGAATATAATGAAATAGTAAAAGTTTTAGCAAAACGTAATAATATTATGATAGAGGAAGAAGAATTATTGCTTGAAGCAAATCGATGGGAATTAACTCATGGTGGTTTTTCAGGTCGAGCAGCGAACCAATTTATTGATTATTTGTTAGGAAAATAGAACGAGTATTGAGAAAAGGATGGTTAAAAATATGAAAGCAAAGTTATTTGGTGCAATAGATGTAGGTTCGCATGAAGTAGTATTAAAGATATATGAATATTCATATAAAAGTGATATGAAAGAAATCGACACAATACGATACAATATTTCACTTGGAGTAGATACATTAAACAGCGGAAAAATAAGTGCATATAAGATTGATACGTTATGTCATGTATTACTAGAGTTTAAGCAAATATTAAAAAGTTATAAAATTGAAGATTTTAGAGCATACGGAACAAGCGCAATTAGAGAGACAGAAAATACCCTTATTTTATTAGACCAAATAAAACAAAGAACAGGCATTAAAATTGAAGCATTAAGTAATTCAGAACAACGATTTTTAAGTTATAAATCATTAGCAGCTAAGGGAGAAATTTTTCATAAAACGATTGAAAAAGATTCGGCAATTATAGATATGGGTGATACAAGTATACAAATGTCTGTTTTTAGTGATAGCTCACTTATTGCGACACAAAATATGAGATTAGGTGTTGTTAAAATAAGAGAACAACTGCAACTTTTAAATTGTAAAGGAAATAAAATTGAAGATATTTTAGATGAGATGGTTACATCCCAATTAGCACTTTTTAAAAAATTATTTTTAAAAGATGGGAAAGTAGATGTTTTTATTGTTGTGAGTGATTATATTTCTACATTCTTAGAAAAAAGTAAAAGTAGTTATGTGAAAAATGGATTCATAGATCATATTTCTTTTGAGGAGTTTGTAGAAGAATTAAAAAATACATCGGTAGAAGAAATCACAGATCAATATGATATTACGATGGAAGATGTTTCACTTTTGCTTATTTCTGCGATGTTGATTAGACGAGCAATGAAAACAATGGATGTAAAGCAAATTTGGTTTCCTACAGTTTCGCTATGTGACGGGATTGCATATGAGTACGGAGAACGATATAACTTATTGTCTTATAAGCATGATTTTGAAAAAGATATTTTAGCATGTACTCGAAATATAAGTAAAAGATATATGGGAAGTAGGAAAAGAGGAGAAACATTAGAAAATATTTCACTGGCTATTTTTGATAGTATGAAAAAAAAGCATGGTCTAGGAAGTCGAGAAAAGCTGCTTCTTCGTATTGCTACTTTATTACATGATTGTGGGAAATACATTAGTATTACTAATTTAGGGGAATGCTCTTATCAAATTATAATGTCAACAGAAATTATAGGAATATCGCATTTAGAGCGAGAAATTGTTGCAAATACAGTAATGTATAACCATTCTAAATTTGGATATTATGATGAAATTAGATATAGAAATGCATTAGATCAATATTCTTATATGACAATCGCAAAATTAACAGCTATTCTTAAGGTAGCTAATGGTTTAGATCGAAGTCATAAGCAAAAATTTAAAGATATTAAAGCGGAATTAAAGGGAGATAATTTAGAGTTAGTTGTAATAAGTAGTGAAGATATTACGTTAGAAAAAGGTTTATTTAATGAACGTGCAGATTTTTTTGAAGAAGTATTTAGTGTTAGACCTATAATCAAACAAAAAAATACTTATTAGATTTTGAAAGTGAGAGGAAAAAGTTAAAGTATGAGCGAAAAGAAGAAGTATCATAATAGAGAGTTAAGCTGGATATCGTTTAATAAGAGAGTACTAGGCGAAGCAAAAGATAAAAGCAACCCTTTATTTGAACGATTAAAGTTTTTAAGTATTACTGCATCAAATCTAGATGAATTTTTTATGATCCGAGTAGCATCTTTAATGGATATGGTAAATGCAAAATATTCAAAGGTAGATATTTCGGGACTAACACCTAATGAACAATTAGAAAAGCTAAATATTGCAACACATGAATTAGTAGAATCACAATATAAAATTTATAATCATGACTTACTTCCGTTATTAAAAGAAAATCATATATATTTAGCGGATTTAAAGGATTTATCAGAATCTCAACTACAATTTGTAGATCGATATTTTGAAGATTATATTTATCCAGTTTTAACACCAATGGCAGTAGATTCTTCTAGACCATTCCCGCTTATTGCAAATAAATCGTTGAACATTGGAGCATTAATTTCAAAAAAAGAAGAAGAAGAATGCCTTGATTTTGCAACAGTACAAGTGCCTAGTGTATTATCAAGAATAATAAGAATACCTTCAGTGAAAAGCGATGAATCTACGTTTGTATTATTAGAAGAAGTTATAAAGAGAAATTTGCAACAATTATTTTTGAATTATGATATAGTATGTTCTTACAATTTTAGAATTATGAGAAACGCAGATTTAACAATTGAGGAAGACGAAGCTTCGGATTTATTAAAAGAGATTGAAAAACAACTTAAAAAAAGAAAATGGGGTCAAGCAATACGTTTAGAGGTTGAAGGAATGATGGATTCAAGACTCCTAGAAATCATTAAAGATGAATTAGCAATTGAAGAAAAAAATATATATTATATTAATGGACCATTGGATTTGACTTTTTTAATGAAATTATATGGAAAAGAAGGATTTGATCATTTAAAAACAATACAACATATTCCATGTATGGTTAAAGAATTCCAAAATGGAGTAGATGTGTTTGAACAAATAAAAAAAGGAGATATTTTACTACATCATCCATATCAATCGTTCCAACCAGTTATTGATTTTATTAAACAAGCAGCAAGAGATGAATCAGTACTAGCTATCAAGCAAACATTGTATCGAGTAAGTGGAAATTCGCCAATTATTGCAGCATTAGCACAAGCGGCAGAAAATGGAAAGCAAGTTAGCGTTTTAGTAGAATTAAAAGCAAGATTTGATGAAGAAAACAATATTGTTTGGGCAAGAAAATTAGAAAAAGCAGGATGTCATGTTATTTATGGATTAGTTGGTTTAAAAACTCATAGTAAAATTACATTGGTAGTAAGAAAAGAAGAAGAAGGGATTTGTAGATATGTTCATCTAGGGACTGGTAATTATAATGATGCTACAGCAAAATTATATACAGATATTGGATTGCTGACTTGTAAAGAAGATATTGGAGAAGATGCAACGGCAGTGTTTAATATGTTATCTGGATATTCGCAACCGCGTATGTGGAACAAATTATCTTTGGCACCTTTGCGTTTGAAAACAAAATTTTTGAAATTAATTAAAAGAGAAATGAGAAATGCATTAGAGGGAAAGCCAGGAAGAATTATTGCTAAGGTTAATTCTCTATGTGATAAAGATATTATTGATGCACTTTATGAAGCAAGTAGTGCTGGTGTTAAAATAGACTTGATTGTTCGTGGAATATGTTCTCTTAAAGTTGGAATTCCAAAAGTAAGTGAAAATATTGTAGTTCGATCTATTGTAGCTAATTTTTTAGAACATAGTCGTATTTTCTTCTTTTATAATAATGGAGAAAGCGAATATTATTGCAGTAGTGCAGATTGGATGCCTAGAAATTTAGAGCGAAGAGTTGAAATTTTATTTCCAATAGAAGATAATAAATTAAAAGAAAAAATACAACATATTTTAGATGTTACATTGAAAGATAATAAAAAGGCACATATACTAAAAGAGGATGGTACATATGAAGTGCCATATAAACATGGCGAA
Organism: Lachnospiraceae bacterium; assembly: GCA_051653625.1. Taxonomy (GTDB): domain Bacteria; phylum Bacillota; class Clostridia; order Lachnospirales; family Lachnospiraceae; genus SFDP01. The sequence goes on along the minus strand of JBOFWM010000030.1, from coordinate 8,947 downwards.
GAGAAATTTTATTCGCAAGAAGAATTTGTTAAGGAAGCCAAGAGAAGTTTGAAGGAAAATAATGATAAAAATAAATCAAAAACATTTATTCCAATCACAAGTTGGCATATAGAAGAATAGTAAGGATAAAATAACGTGGAAATCATATTAGCATCAGCATCACCAAGAAGAAAAGAATTATTAGAACAAATTGGAATTAAGTTTTCTGTAGAAATTAGTGCATGTGAAGAAATAATTACAAAAAATAATCCAGAGGAAATTGTTGAAGAGTTATCGAAATTAAAGGCAACAGATATTTTTTTGAAAAATCAAAATAAATTAATAATTGGAGCAGATACTATTGTTTTTAAAGATCATAATATTTTAGGAAAGCCAAAAGACAAAGAAGAAGCAAGATGGATGATTCAAAAGTTACAAGGATCTGTTCATCAAGTTTATTCAGGCGTTACACTTATTTATAAAAAGAATAATGAAGTCATTTATCGAGTTTTTACTGAAAAAACAGATGTGTATGTTGCCAAAATGGAGCAAAAAGAAATAGAATCATATATTGAAACAAGGGAACCGTACGATAAAGCTGGCGCGTATGGTATTCAAGGAATATTTGCAAAGTTTATAGAAAAAATTGATGGTGATTATAACAATGTTGTTGGACTGCCAATAAGAAAAATTTATAAAGAATTAAAAGATATTAAGGAGGTATCATTATGCATGAATATGATGAAGTAGTACTAAAAGAGTTTTTAAAGAAACAAGGACAATTATTTCCAGAGCCAGTTGCAGAAACGATAGAAGATGCAGAAGCATTTTTAGAAGAGTGTATGGCGATTGTGGCAAATTCAGTAGATGAAGTTTGGGAATATTTTGAAGAACAAGGAGTTGATATTTTCGAACTTAAAAAAGAAGAAATTTTAGAAGCAGATGAAGTATTTGAATTATCGGATGGAAGATTTTTAATTGTAGAAGGATAAATCAAAAAAGTGGTTGCAAAATAATTGCTAAAAAAAATCGCTGAAGTCTTACGACTTCAGCGATTTTTAGTTGTATTGGGGTACTAATTTATGTAACATATCTAATAATCCATCTTCATCATTTGTATAGTCTGAAACATGTGTAACAATATTGTGGAGATTAGGATCCCCATTTTTCATTGCAATTGAAATACCAGCAACTTGTAACATTGATTTATCATTTTCAGCATCACCAATTGCAATACAATGGGAAAGTGGAATATTTAGATACTGACTAAGAAATTTTAAGGCATTGCCTTTTCCAGCATGAATTGGTAAAAACTCTAGCAATGCATCATTTGAGAATGTACAAGCTATCTTATCCTTTGTAAAGTTAGAAACTTCTTGACGAAAACATTCTAACGTATTTTTATCCACTAAGTTAATTGCAAGTGTTTTGTAAGTACCACTTGGATCTAAATGTTTAGAAATATCATCAGTTACAAGATGAGGAAGCTTTACTCTATTTGTATATGTGAAAAGATCGGCTGATTCTGCCTCACATAGGACATGACTATTGTTATATGTAATCATGTAAATACCATGTTTTTTTGCAAGGGAAAGTAAAGAAAGAACATCTTCATTTGCTAGCTTTATTTCTTGCAGAAAATTTTTAGAACTATAATCATAAATTAAGGTACCATTATTACCAATAATAAAAATATTTGGGATATCAAGGTGAAATCTTTCAATAACACCAATAATGCTATCTAAAGTTCTTCCAGATGAAAGAATAAGTTGGTTACCTTGTTTTACAAAGTTTTGGAGTCCTTTTATCGTTTCTAAAGAAATACTTCCATCACTTCTAAGGAGTGTTCCATCTAAATCTGTAAATAATGCATAGGGACGTAAAGCATTTATAGAATCAAGCAAATCAGCAGGAACAAATAATGTTCCATATCCTACACCTAAATCTAGTTTTGGTTTTGTTGTTCCATGAAAATCGGAACCACCACTTATACATAGATTATATTTCTTTGCAAGTTTACGAATTTCTCGTTCCTCTCCTTGAGAATGAGTTGGATAAACAGCTTCAATACCCATAAGACCATCTTTTTTTAAGAGAGATACTAAATGATCTATTTTATGTTTACTTAAATGATAAAGCAAAGGGTGAGCCAAAATAGGAATACCCTTTGCAGATAAGATTAAAGAAATAGCTTCTTTCGGTGTTATCTTAAAACGAGGAACAAAATATTTGCAATTGTCACCAACATAACGATCAAAAGCTTCTTTTAAAGAAGAAACATAACCTTTTTCTAATAAAAATTTTGCAAAATGTGCTCTTGTTATGACAGAATGTTGATATCGTTCTTGTAATTGATGATATGAAATAGAAATTCCGTCAGCACATAATAAGTCACACATTTTTTCGTTTCTTATATCTCGATTATTGACAAATTTATTTAATTGATTAAGGAAGTTAACATCTGTATAGTCAATATATAGACCTAGAATATGAATATCTTTACCATTATAGTCTGTACTTAATTCTATGCCAGGGATTACTTCTATATTTTTATCCTTGGCATATTCAATTGCAAAAGAAATTCCCTCAACCGTATCATGGTCAGTAAGTGCAAAAGCAGAGAGGTCTTTTTTTATAGCATAATCTACCAATTCACTTGGTGTAAATGTTCCATCGGAAAAATAAGAATGTACATGTAGGTCAATTGCTGTCATAGAATCTTCCTTTCGTAATTTGTAATTAGTTATCCTCTTCAGTAGAAGAATAGACGGTTCGTTTACGAGCCATTTCATCGCTTTCTAAATATTCATCATAAGTTGTGATTTTATCAATTAAAGTACCATTTGGAAGCAATTCCATAATACGATTTGCTGTTGTTTGAACAAATTGATGATCGTGACAAGAAAACATTGCCATACCTGGAAATTTAATAAGTCCATTATTTAAAGCCGTAATAGATTCCATATCAAGATGGTTTGTTGGTTCGTCTAAAATCAAACAATTTGATCCACTAATCATCATTTTAGAAAGTAGGCAGCGTACCTTTTCACCACCTGATAGAACTTTTACTTTTTTTACACCATCTTCACCAGCGAATAACATACGGCCAAGGAAACCACGTACATATGTCACATCTTTAACAGGAGAGTATCCTGTTAACCAATCAACGATGGTATAATCATTATCAAATTCTTCTGTGCTATCTTTTGGAAAGTATGCGCGTGAAGTAGTTACGCCCCAACGATAACTTCCCTCATCAGGTTCTAATTCACCTGCTAAAATTTTAAATAAAGTAGTGATTGCAATTTCGTTGCTTCCTACAAATGCAATTTTATGATCTGGACTTACAATAAAGGAAATATTATCTAATACCTTTTCACCATTGATTGTTTTCGAAATATTTTCCACACAAAGTACTTCATTTCCAATTTCACGATCTGGTCGAAAATCAATATATGGGTATTTTCGACTTGATGGACGAATATCATCTAATTCGATTTTTTCTAAAGCACGTTTTCTAGAAGTAGCTTGTTTTGATTTTGAAGCATTTGCTGAGAAACGAGAAATAAAATCTTGTAATTCTTTGATTTTTTCTTCTTTTTTCTTATTTGCTTCTTTCATTTGTTTTACAAGCAATTGACTAGATTCGTACCAAAAATCATAATTACCAGCATATAACTGAATTTTACAATAATCGATATCTGCAATATGCGTACAAACTTTATTTAAAAAATAACGATCATGAGAAACTACGATAACGGTATTGTCAAAATTAATTAAAAATTCTTCAAGCCAATTGATTGCATCTAAATCTAAATGGTTTGTAGGCTCATCTAGAAGTAAGATGTCAGGATTTCCAAATAATGCTTTTGCAAGTAAAATTTTAACTTTTTCGCTACCAGTTAACTCGCTCATAGTAGAATAATGAATGGAGGTGTCAATACCTAAACCATTTAATAACATTGCTGCATTTGATTCAGATTCCCATCCATCCATTTCTGCAAATTCGCCTTCTAATTCGCTTGCACGAATTCCATCCTCGTCTGTAAAATCTTCCTTTGCATAAATAGCATCTTTTTCTTTCATAATTGCATATAAGCGATCATTTCCCATAATTACAGTATCCATTACAGAATATTCATCATATTTGAAGTGATCTTGTTCTAAGAATGATAATCGTTGTCCTGGTGTAATTACAATGTCTCCAGTTGTTGTTTCAATTTGTCCAGATAAAATTTTTAAAAATGTTGATTTACCTGCACCATTTGCACCAATAAGACCATAACAATTACCTTCTGTAAATTTAATATTTACTTCTTCGAATAAAGCTTTTTTTCCAATTCGAAGAGTTACGTTATTTGCACTAATCATTTCTATCTATATTCTCCTCTCGATTTCAAAGCATTTTAAATAAGAAAATGCGTTACTCTTTATTCTACAAAAAAAACATAGGAAAATCAAGGATTCTTTCTATATATAATAATGTGAAGTTTATAAAACGTTTATATTGTATTTTTACTTGCAAAAATGAAGAATGAATTGTACACTAAAATAAAAAAAGGAGGGATGACTTTTGACATATAAAAATCGTACTTTTGAACAACAATTAAATGATAATATTAAAAATTATAAGTTAGAACAATTGATCGATGTAAATCTTGTGCGCGAAGTAATAGAAAATGCTTGTAGTTTAACAGATACAAAAGTTCTAATTACAAAACGTCATGGTGAAAAAGTAATTTCATATGGAGATTTTCTGGGATTTATTCCAGATGTTGTGAATGAACCAGGAATAAAAATACGTGTTCTTGGAAGAACATTAGGTCATTGTTATTTTGAGGGGGAATCGAATAAATTAATTCAAAAAATATTAGTAATGATTGAAGAATGGGCAAAAGAAGCTTACCTAAATAAAGAGACATCTATTTATTTAGATCAGTTAAAAGTAGAATTTGGAAAAACAGCGACCATACGTGTGAATACAGAAAAAATTGATGCTCTTACTGGGGTATATCATAAGGCATATTTTAAAAGTAGAATGAGTATAATAGAACGATCGCAAGTTGCTCCAATTGCGGCAATTTGCATTAATATTAATGATTGGATGGTCGTGAATAATTTATATGGACACGAAGAAAGTGACCGATTGATAAAGGTAATTGCTCAAATTATTCAAGAAAATGCAAAAGCAGAGTATTGCATTGGTAGAGTAGATGGAGATGTATTTTATGTGTTGATTTCAGTGCCAGAAGATGGTGAAGTTGAGGCATACATAGAATCTATTCGTACAAAATGTAATAACTTTGAAGATGATAAAATCGCACCATCAGTAGCTATTGGATATGAAATAAAAAAGAATGTTCAAGAACTTCTAGAGAATGTGTTTTCAGAAGCAGAATATAAAATGTTTGAAGACAAGTTAAATATAAAAGCAAGCGATGCGTATAAAAAACGTATAGAAAAAATTAAAAAACAATAAAATCAACACAAATGAGAAAAAGTGAGAAAAGATGAGATAACAAAAGAAAAAATGAGTATATGGTTGCAAAAACACTTTTTTCTAGTTTGCAAGAATATTGAAATAAACATAAGATATAAAAAAGTTAGCACTCAACAAAAGAGAGTGCTAACAATATATCTATATTATAAGGAGGCATTATCATGAAATTAGTACCATTAGGAGACAGAGTTGTTTTAAAACAACTAGTTGCAGAAGAAACTACAAAATCAGGAATTGTTTTACCAGGTCAAAATAAGGAAAAACCACAACAAGCAGAAGTGGTTGCAGTAGGACCAGGTGGCCTTGTAGATGGAAAAGAAGTAAAAATGGAAGTAAAACCTGGAGATCAAGTTATTTACTCAAAATATGCAGGGACAGATGTAAAGTTAGAAGATGAGGAATACATTGTTGTAAAACAATCAGATATAGTAGCAATTATTGAATAATTAGGAGGAAGTAAACAGTTATGGCAAAGGAAATAAAATTTGGAGCAGAAGCACGTAGTGCATTAGAAGCAGGTGTTAATCAATTAGCAAATACAGTAAGAGTTACATTAGGACCAAAAGGAAGAAATGTAGTATTAGATAAATCTTTTGGGGCACCACTTATCACAAATGATGGTGTTACAATTGCAAAAGAAATTGAATTAGAAGATGCATTTGAAAATATGGGTGCGCAATTAGTAAAAGAAGTTGCTACAAAAACGAATGATGTAGCAGGTGATGGAACAACAACTGCTACTGTACTTGCACAAGCAATGGTACATGAAGGAATTAAAAATTTAGCAGCAGGAGCAAATCCTATTATTTTAAGAAAAGGTATGAAAAAAGCAACAGATACAGCAGTTGCTGCAATTTCTGAAATGAGTTCTAAGATCCAAGGAAAAGAACAAATTGCACGTGTTGCTGCAATTTCGGCAGGTGATGATGAAGTTGGACAATTAGTTGCAGATGCTATGGAAAAAGTATCAAATGATGGTGTTATTACAATTGAAGAATCTAAAACAATGATGACAGAATTAGATTTAGTAGAAGGTATGCAATTTGATCGCGGATATATTTCGGCATATATGGCAACAGATATGGATAAAATGGAAGCTGTTTTAGAAGATCCATATATTCTTATTACTGATAAGAAAATCTCTAATATTCAAGAAATTTTACCTGTACTTGAACAAATTGTTCAATCAGGAGCAAAATTATTAATTATTGCAGAAGATGTTGAAGGTGAAGCACTTACAACACTTATTGTAAATAAATTAAGAGGAACATTTAATGTAGTTGCTGTTAAAGCACCAGGATACGGTGATCGTAGAAAAGCAATGTTAGAAGATATTGCAATTTTAACAGGTGGTACTGTGATTTCTGAAGAATTAGGTCTTGACTTAAAAGAAACAACTATGGATCAATTAGGTCGTGCAAAATCAGTGAAAATTCAAAAAGAAGCAACTGTTATTGTGGAAGGTGCTGGAGAGAAAACTGGCATTGAAGCAAGAATTTCTCAAATTAAAAAACAAATTGAAGAAACAACTTCAGAATTTGATAAAGAAAAATTACAAGAACGTTTAGCAAAATTAGCAGGTGGTGTTGCAGTAATTCGAGTAGGTGCAGCAACAGAAACAGAAATGAAAGAAGCAAAATTAAGACTTGAAGATGCACTTGCAGCAACACGTGCAGCAGTAGAAGAAGGTATTATTGCAGGTGGCGGTTCTTCTTATATTCATGCAGCAAAAAAAGTGGAAGCACTTGCAAGTGAATTAGTAGGAGATGAAAAAACAGGTGCAAATATTGTATTAAAAGCACTTGAAGCTCCACTATTCCACATTGTTGCTAATGCAGGATTAGAAGGAAGTGTTGTTATTAATAAAGTAAAAGAATCAGAAATTGGTGTTGGATTTGATGCATTAAAAGAAGTGTATGTTGATATGGTTTCTGCAGGAATATTAGATCCTGCAAAAGTAACAAGAAGTGCATTACAAAATGCAACAAGTGTTGCTTCTACTTTATTAACTACAGAATCTGTAGTAGCAAATATTAAAGAAGATGCTCCAGCAATGCCAGCAGGCGCTGGAATGGGCGGAATGATGTAAGAATTGCAATTAAAAAAGGTTGTCGCATTTTGCGACAACCTTTTTTAATTGTAACGAAGCATACCATACGTATTAGCTTGTGGGTCTTTAAAAAGATCGTACATAGGAGGTGCAATAGTAAAAGAAAGATATAGTGCAAAAATAACAAGAAAAATAAACCAACTAAGTGAAGGGTTTGACCAAGATGTTTTCGTTGCAATATAATATTCAATAAAATGAGCAAGAAAAATACTAATAAAAAAAATAGCAATATCTAAAATATTTGAATTTGCTTTTAAAAAATAAAAATAGATATAGTATAAAATTGGAATGGTAAGTATTCCAACAATAGAGGCAATTGCTTTTGCAGTATAAATATTTGGAACTTCTTTTTTATATGGGATAAAAAAGAAAAAATAATAAAAAATATAGGGAAAGAAAAATAATTTTGTGTGTTCCCATATAGATTCATTAATGGGAGAAAAAAGACCGATAAAAAAATTTTGATTAAAAAAATCATAAATAAAATGAAAAATAATTCCAAATAGTACTGTAATAATAATGCTAAATATTGTAAGTTTTTTATAAGTAGTCATATAAAATCTCCTAATCGTTTGATGGTTGTCTATACTATTAAGTATATGAAAAAAGATAGAAAAATAGAACGATGTGACAGAAAAATATGTACTTAGATTGACGAACAATCAAAGTAATGGTAATATTTTTAAAAATGATAAATATTTTCAAATGATGATAGAGGAGCTTTTAAAATGAAAAAATTAGAAGAATATGTAAGAAGTATACCAAACTTTCCAGAACAAGGAGTTATTTTTAGAGACGTAACTAGTGTTTTACAAGATGGGGAAGGTTTACATTTAGCAGTGGATACAATGCAAGAATTGATTCAAGATTTAGAATTTGATGTTGTAGCTGGACCAGAATCTAGAGGATTTATTTTTGGTACACCAATTGCATATATTAATAGAAAACCATTTGTTTTAATCCGTAAAAAAGGAAAATTACCATGTGAAACAGTAGAAATGGAGTATGACTTAGAATATGGAACAGCAATTATTGAAATGCATAAAGATTCAATTGTTCCAGGACAAAAAGTTTTGATTGTAGATGATTTAATTGCGACTGGTGGTACAACAGAGGCAATGATTAAATTAATCGAACGATTAGGCGGAGAAGTAGTAGGTGTTGTTGTTTTAATGGAATTAAAAGGGTTGAATGGAAGAAAAAAAATAGAGAATTATCGTTTAAATGCAGCAATTGAATACGAAGGAAAATAATTTACGACACAATTTTAATGCAATGAAAGCAACAATGGTGAGAATATGGAAGAAAAAAAAGAAGATTTCAAAAAAAGCAGTGTAGTTATTGATGATGGACGTATC
>JBOFWM010000029.1:0-3741 GCA_051653625.1 Lachnospiraceae bacterium | reverse complement strand
TTCGTGATTTAAATGATTCACTTAAAATACCACGGACATTAACAGAAGTAGGTGTGACAGAAGATAAAATTGAGGTTATGGCAGAAGACGCAATGAAAAGTGGAAATATTGCTGTGAACCCGAGAAGTAGTAAAATAGACGATATTATTCAGTTATATAGAAAATCATTATCTTATGTTGAAAAGCATAAATTCTGCAATTATTCTATAATTTAACAGATGTTTCTGATCAAAAATCACTTGATGTGTTCAATGTATTTGAACTACAAGTGATTTTTTGTATAAAAAAAGTTTAAAATATCACAATTTGTTGTGCAAAAATGATATACTACGCATTATGTTAGAAGGAGAAGGGAATGAAAAAGAGAATATCAAAGATTTTTGGATCAAAAAATACATTACAAAGAAAAGTAATTACTTATTTTATATTACTTGCAATTGTTCCGATTGTAACAATAACATCAATATCTAGTCTTTTATTTTTTCAAACAATTGAAAAGGAATCAAGAGCATTAATTGAACAAAATGTAAGTCAACATGAAATTGTTGTAAAAGAGAGAATGAAAGCATATGAAAATGTGCTATATGAATTAGTAACAAATAAAGAATACATCGAATTAGGAAAGAAAATTAATAATGATGAGAAGTCTTTAATTATTGATATTGCGCATATGGAAACATTGTTGCGACAAGCAGTATATACCTATGATGGAATACGAAGTATTACGTTCTTAGCAGACAAAGGAAATTATGCAACATATTCTAAGTGGTATGGAAGTGTGAATGAAAATATTTGGTCAAATAATGATATGCGTATTGAGGTGTATCAAGCAATTGAACGTTTACAAGAATTAACGTTTATTGCAACAATTAATTTGAGCAAAGTTGTAGGTAAAGAAGATTATGTTATTTTAATGGGGTATCCTGTAAAAAACTTAAGGACAAAGGAACAAAGCGGAGTATTAGTAATTGCATTAGAAACAGATGTATTAATATTTGATACAAACAATCAAAAAAATGAAATTATAACTGTGATTGTGGATAATGAAGAAAAGATTGTCGCAGGAGTAGAAAGCCAATATATAAATATGGAGTACGAGGAATATTTGAAAAAAAATGATTTGCGAAACAATAAAATATCAGTATATAGGCATAAAATATCGAATAAAGAATGGGTGATAATCAATATTGTAAATACATTTTCATATAGAAAAAATATTTATAGAGTAATAGGAATTGTGTATCTATTTATGTTTTTCATTAGTTGTTTGTTTTTTTGGGTTGTATATCTATTTTCTAGTAAATATTTTGAGACAATAAAAACAATTGCAGTTGGAATACAAAAATATAATGGTGATGAGATGGGGGTGCTACAAGTTGATATTGATGAGAAAGATGATCTGTACATTATTGTTAAACAATATAACTATATGACTGAAAGAGTTAATGGGCTCGTAGGAGATTTAAAAAAGAAAAATATACAAATTAAAAATGCTATTAATAGTCAAAAACATGCAGAAATTAAGGTGTTAGAGGCACAAATTAATCCACATTTTTTATTTAATACATTAGATTCTATTAATTGGAGAGCGATAGAACATGAGGAAGAAGAGATTAGCAATATGCTAGGAGCCTTAGGAAGTTTGTTGCGATATAGCGTTTCAAATATTGAAATGCAAGTGATATTACAAGCAGAAATGGAATGGCTAAAAAAATATATTTTTCTTCAAAGAGATCGATTTCAACATTCATTTGACTGTTTTTATGATATTACAGAAGAGGCCAGTGATTTTCCAATATATAAAATGTTGTTGCAACCAATTATTGAAAATGTTATTTTGCATGGATTTGCAGAGACAAAAAGTGATGGACTTATAAAAGTAAGTGCTCATGTTACTATTGATGATATGTTAGAAATGCATATTCTTGATAATGGATGCGGAATTCAAAAAGATGTATTAGATTTTATTCACGATGAAATAAAGAGCAATTCTGTTTTGAATGGAAATAGTATAGGAATAAGTAATGTGATTCATCGATTGAAAATTTATTATGGAGATAGAGCAAAGATATTTGTACGAAGTAAGGTCGGAGAAGGAACAGAATTTATATTTTTAATACCTAGAAATTAAAAATATCTAGTTAAGGATGGTTTGAAAATGAAAACAATTATAATTGTAGAAGATGAATATAAAATAAGGCAGGGATTAACAAATTTAATTAATAAATTAAACTTGGGATGTAGTGTAATTGGAGAGGCTGAAAATGGGTATGAAGGACTGAAGTTAATAAGAGATTTGGATCCTAATATTATTATTACAGATATTCAAATGCCTAAAATGACAGGATTAGAAATGATGAAACAAGCAAGAGAGATGGGGATTGAAAAGAGTTTTGTAGTACTTAGTGGTTATGCAGATTTTCAGTATGCAAAAGAATGTATTCAATATGGTGTAGCGGAGTATTTGCTGAAACCAGCAACTATATCTGATGTAAAATATTTATTAGAAAAATTGACTGAAGATACAAGAGAGCAAAATAGAAAAGAAGATAGAGAAAAAGAGTTGATAGGATATTCGAGGCTTGTTCAAGAAATTATCCAAGATTTAGAAAAAGAGTATGCAATGAGAATAAGTTTAGATATTTTAGCAGAAAGATATAGGCATACACCAGAATATATCAGCAATTTATTTACAAAAGAAACTGGAATGAATGTTATAAGTTATCTGAAGAAAATACGAATTAAAAAAGCACAGGATTTAATTTTACATAGTGATATGAAAATTTATGAAATTGCATGTGCAGTTGGGTATCCTGATCAAAAATATTTTTCAAAGGTATTTAAAGAATATACAGGTGTGTCAGCAAAGCAATATACAATAGAACATAAAAAAAAATAGTTTAATTACACTTTTATTAAAATATTGGAATTTTTTACGGTAAAAACTTGTTATATAATTTAGCCATAGCAAAATATAACACAAATATGTATTTCAAGGGAGGAAAGAAAATGAAAAGACGGTTAGCATTATTGGTGGTGGTGTCATTACTTGCAACGGTGGTAATGGCTTGTGGAAGTTCTAAGGATTCTGGTATGGAAACAAAAGAAAGCCAAACAAGTGATATGGCAGAACGTACAGAAATATCATTTTGGCATTACATGACAGAGGACCAAGATGGAAAAGTATTAAATGATGCAATTGATGAATTTAACAAAATGCAAGATGAAATTTATGTTGTGGCTCAATATTTACCAAGAGATGAGTTGATGAAACAATATACAATAGGAGTTGTTTCAGGTGAATTACCAGATATTGCAATGGTGGATAATCCAGATCATAGTTCTTATGCATCCATTGGAGTGTTTGAGGATATTACAGAATTGTATGAAGACTGGGACGAAGGTAACTTTATGGAAGGTTCTCTTAAGTCTTGCTACTATGAGGATAAATTATATGGTATTCCTTGGGGAAATAATTGTTTGGGATTATTTTATAATAAGCAAATGTTAGATGCAGCTGGAGTAGATGTTCCAACCACATGGTCTGAATTAGAGGCGGCAAGTGAAAAATTGACTAATAAAGATGTAAAAGGATTAGCTATTTCTGCAATTGGAAATGAAGAGGGAACTTTTCAATATATGCCTTGGTTACTTTCGTCTGGAGGAAGTGTAGATAAGTTAGACTCAGAAGGTTCAAAAGCTTCTATGGCATTTTTGTATAATTTAATTGAAAAGGGTTAT
>JBOFWM010000028.1:0-13745 GCA_051653625.1 Lachnospiraceae bacterium | reverse complement strand
GTTGTTTTATTTCCATTTTTACTTTGTGATTTATTACTCATCTGCTTTTCTACTCCCATATTCTAAATAATATACTTCTTATTATTAATCACACAGCGTAATAATAAAAGTGAAATTTTTATAAATTTCAACACAATATTTCATTTTGTACAAATTTCTTGTTTTATTTATTCACATATTATACAATATAGTGTATAAAATATACATTCAAGGAGAACTTAGTATGAAAAACAAACTTATGTATATAAATAATTTAAGTTTTATTAAAATTATCCAACAAGCATTAATTATGTTATTGCCTATACTGACAATCGGGTCCTTCGCCCTTGTTTTTAGAAGTCTTCCTATTGTTGTTTATCAAGAATTTATAAAAACATTTTTAGATGGTCTCATTTTTGATATTCTAGGAACAATCTACAATGCAACCTTTAATGCATTATCTGTTTTTACATCAATTTGTATCGGCGTCATTTTTGCACAAGAATATGAAATTGTAAAAGAACATAAAAATTCTCTTTTTGTTGTAGCCTTGATGTCTTATTTAATTGTATGCGGTTTAGGTACAGAAGGATTTGATTCTAGTTATTTAGGTGGATTAGGAATGCCAATGGCTATTATTTGGTCTTTAATTGGTCTCTATATTTATTATTTAATCATTCATTATCAAAAGAAATTTATTCTAGGATCAGACGGCTCTACATTAGCATTAAATGGTGCCTTAAATTTAATGATTCCAATATTGATCGTAGCAACAATACTGGCAACTATTAATCAACTTGTTGTTCGAACATTCGATATCAACAATCTTTGTGAATTATTTTATGTTACATTATCAAATAGCTTTTTAGTGCTAGGTCCAACATTTATTGGTGGTATAATATATATCTTTTTTACTAACTTCTTTTGGTTTTTTGGATTGCACGGTAGTAATATGATTGAAATTGCAAGTAGAAATGTATTTATTGTCGCTCAAGAAAACAATATTGCTGCTCTCGCAAATGGACTACAACCTACTGAAATCTATACAAAAACCTTCTTTGATTTATACGTATACATGGGCGGATGCGGAACATTACTTGGTTTTGGTATTGCTTTATTATGTTATATCTATAAACATAAGGAACGAAAATTACCTGCAATAACGATATTTCCAATGCTTTTTAATATTAATGAAATCATGTTATTTGGATTTCCAATCATTTTTAATCCAGTAATGTTTATTCCATTTATAGCTACCCCTATTATTACGTTTATCATTGCCGCCATTGCTACTAGTAGTGGACTTGTTCCAATGGTAGTACATAGCGTAAATTGGACTACTCCTATTATACTTGGTGGATATTATGCTACAGAATCCATCTTAGGCTCTTTGCTACAATTAGTAAACTTAATGGTTGCTACGATTATATACTATCCATTTATAAAATTTTATCATGAAAATAAATCTATTGATTTAATAACAAATTTTAAAAAACTTTTAAAATATTATTTTAAAATGGTAAAACATGAAAATGAGGAATATATCACAGAATTAAATGGCCCATTAGGTAAACTAGCACTTCAACTTTTATTCGATTTAAAAGAGGCAATTAAAAACAATACTCTTGAAATTCATTATCAACCATTAGAACATGTTGATTTAGGAATTTTTGGTGCGGAGTCACTTTTGAGATGGAACCACCCACAATTTGGATATATTCCACCGAATCTTGCCATTCAATTAGCAAAAGAAGGGAATTTCTTAGATTTATTAGAACGTGAAATATTTAGAACTATCAAAAATGATATTATACACTTAGATATTCCTCTTATAATCTCTATTAATATTAGTTCTACCTCTTTACAAAACAGCTTATTTATCGATTATGTTATAGAATTATTCCAAAACACAACTACCGAGGATATTAAAATTTGTATTGAAATATCAGAGAGTTCCGATATATTTAATACGGAGGACAGCTATCCTTTATTAGACAGATTAAAAGATGCAGGATTTAGCATTGCTATAGATGATTTTACTATGGGAAAAACATCTGTAAAGGCTTTAGCGAAGTATCATATTGATTACATAAAATTTGATGGGCAAATAATAAAAGATATTACGGAACAAAAAACTCAAGATATTATTTCCTCAATCATTGAGCTTACAAATAAACTTGGCTTATATGTAATAGCCGAATATGTAGAGACTGAAACACAAGCAAAAATCTTGAAAAAAATAAATTGTCCTAGACATCAAGGGTATCTTTATAGTAAACCATTAAAACTTCAAGACTTAATCGATTATATAAATAAATCTTAACCTAAAAAAGAGAGCGATAAGTTTTACTTTACAGCTCTCTTTTCTCATTCGATCTATATTGTTCACACCTTAAAAACTCTCTCCCTTATAATAGGTAAAACAATTTTTCCCATTTCCTTTTGAAATATATAAAGCTACGTCAGCTTTTGAATAGAGTGTTTTAAAATCATCCGATGAACTTGTAATTAATGCAATGCCTATACTTGTAGAAATTGTAATATCGCGTCCCGAATCTGTCGTATATGTTACATGTAAGAGTTCACAAATTTTTTGTAATCTTGCAGGCAATCCCTCTAAATTTGGTGTTTTCACAAAAACCATAAATTCGTCTCCACCAGTACGACCTATAATATCATCTTCTTTTCGTAGAAACTCATTATTGCTTCCGCATCGAAAACAACTTTTCAATTTATTAGAAATACTGCATAAGACTTCATCTCCAAAACTATGGCCAAAATTATCATTTATTTGTTTAAAATTATCAATATCCAGAATTAACAATGCCCCCTTATACGATAGTTTCTTTTGGGATTTTATAAATTCATTAACCAGTTTTTTCGTCATTCCATGATTGTATAATCCTGTTAACGTATCTCTTTCTGCGCGTTCTTTTACTTCAAGTTCAAGACGCTTTTCAGAATCGATGTTTTTTGCATAAGAAAAAGCTACAATGCTATCTGTTGTTCCAGCTTTATAAAGTGTAAAGAATACTCTTAACCATATATAATCTGTACTCTCCCCTATCGTTGATCTATACTCAATACTTAAATCTACATCACCACAATAATAATGTTCTAGAAGATTCTGAATACTCATAAACTCCAAAACGTCATTCAAATCATCCTCATGAATCCTTGTGGGAAGAGTGGCCAAAATCATCTCGCTATAGCATTTAATTTCTTCGAATTTTACATCATATGATTTTCCAAATCCAAAAATTACTTCATCATTTGTTAGATTGATTTCTAAACCTAGTATTGCTTGTTCAATAATCGAACTTTTATATTGTTTCTCATCATTCATAATGCCTGTAAGACGATTTGTTTTTTTCTTATATTCGAGTAAACGTCCTGTAATCATTGTAAAAACAAGTACTGTATATAGAGCAAAAATCATTGTAAGAGATACTGCGATAATATTGTACTTTACAAATCGAAAAGGATCAGGTGTTGAAAAAATAATAGATTGAAATACAAAATAAAGGTTCGCAAAAATAAGCCAAATTGTAATAAACAACAGTTGTTCCTTATGCTGATTGATGATCTTAATGGTTTTAGGAGGGACGAATCCTCTTATAACAATACATACTATAACAAGGAGTACTATCGTAATATTCAAAGTATCGATTGCATATACACTTTCATTTACTTCAAATAAACTAATACCAAGTACTATAGAATAGATCCCCATTGCTACTGCACGAATAATCATCATATGTATTGTAAATGTTAACGAAACAAAAATTAAACGCATAATTGGTTCTTTATAGATTATGATGAACTCTATCAATAAACAAATAATAATAAGGATATAATGCTCTGTTATATTTTTTCGTTCAATAATAGAAAAAATTTTCACAAAGAAAAGTGTGTTAAAAATACAGACACCCCAAATCATTACTTTTTTCATCCTACGATTTTCTAGAAGTAAATCAACAGAAGTAAAGATTCCAACATTTAAACAAAATGACAATATAATAAATAATAACATCCTAATATCTAATTGTAACATAAATATACGCCTTTCGTTTTAAGAACAAACTCCTCTCTCTTATTCTCCATAAATTGTAAAAGTATTTCTTCCCTTTTTCTTAGACTCATACATAGCCTGATCGGCATTCGCAAATAACGTTTCATAATCTGTTCCATGTTGTGGATAGCATGCAACACCAATACTTAGTGAAATTTGCTTGCTTTTTTCTCCCTCACCATATCGAATATATACTTTTTCATTTAACTCTCTACACTTTTTACGTAATACATCAAGATCATTCTCATTTTTTAATAAAATAACGAACTCATCTCCACCAAATCGCCCTACAATGTCTTCTTCACGAAAGAAATTACCTAACATTTTTGAAACATCAATAATAACGGTATCTCCCATTGCATGACCAAGCGAGTCATTGACCCCTTTAAATTCATCAATATCTACAAGAATGAGTGAATGAGAATTTATCTCCTCATTCGACTTTTCTAATACTTCATGAATAAGGCGCATAGATGCCCCTTTGTTATAAAGTTTACTCAAGTAATCTTTTGTACTAGATTCTACTAATGCAAATTCTCTCTTTTTAATTTTTGTAATATTTTGAACAAAACTCATAATACAAACTGATTTTAAATGATTCGATTTATAAATAAATACGTTTAATTGTAACCATTCATAAGTCCCATCCGCACTTAGTTCATACGTCTCTGTTTGGAAACTATTAATTCCATCGTTGAATAAAGATAAAATACGTTCTCTTGAAAAAACCTCTAAGTATTTATCTACAAAATCTGGATGTGTCATCTTCTCTGTCACTGCTTTTATTACTCTACTAAAACTTTTATCTTCTTTTAATCCTAATCCGTCTGCAAATATTTCTGCCGCATCTCCAATTAGTACATTATTTTCAATATCCGCTTCTAGAATATTGTCGTATAATTGGCGATTAATATCGATATACTGCATTTGTTTCAAGTGCTCTTCTTCAAGCTTAACAACCTCAGTTATATCTTTAACAATTCCAATAACATGTGTTCTATTTCCATCAAAATCATAATTAGAAGTGAGGTCCATTTCAAAAAACTTTTCTTCCTGTTCCGTATTGATAAAAGATCCCTCTATTTTCTCATGACTTAAACCATCATTTAGTTGCTCAGCAATGCTTAATAGTAATTGATTTTCAGCCAAGCATGGCACTACATGACAAAAACTTTTTAAGAATTTTTTAGAATTAACATTTACACCAAATAATTCTTTAAAATTATTTGAAATGTATGCTGTATCATTTGTTGTATCCCAATCAAAAAATGTTTGATTCGAATTTCCAAATAGCGCCTCATATCTTATATATTCCAATTCACGATTTTTAGAAATAGCAAGATGAAAATGATTCTTGATAGTTTCTGAAGAAAGTACAAGAACACTCATTACAAATAATACACCTGCAGTCGCAATTAGAACAATAAAAATCATACTAAGTTCATTTTTTCTTGGAAAAAAATAATATTGTAAACATGCCGAAAGTCCTGCCAATAAAAAACAAAGCATTCCACATGCAAAAAGCTTATATTGCTTTGATTCTCTTTTAAAATGTCTAATAAGCTCAAATACAAGTATAAAAATTGTAATAAATAAAAAAACATGATAAAAACTTATGAAAAATGTAAATGGTATTTTAAATACTAAATTTGCAAAAACTGTTATTGAATAATATATTGCTAAAATATACTTCATGGTATTTGTTAGAACCGTTTTATTTCCCCAAATCTTTTCATATAAAAGCCATAATGACATCGGAATTGCATAAAATGAAACATATTCTAAAGTTGTTGTTAACGACCAGTTATTAATACATAATTCAATTAAACGCGTATAACAAAGTGCCCATATTGAAATAGAAATAAAAAAGAATCCTAAATATAGATATGCCAATTTATTCTGTACTGCACTATCTGTCATAAAATGAACAATCCATGCAAGAACAGCTACAAATAAAAATGCAATCATTATAAACAATATTGCAATATCACCCGTTGAAAGTGAAAATACATTTTTTGTTGCATCATGGATCTCTGGCATATAAAAAGAACTACTTTCCATGTATGATAAACAATCATACTCAATCTCCAACGTTTTTCCACTACTTCCCGATGGCAACACAACTCGAACTTCTCCTGTTCCAGAGTTATATTGATTCAACAATGTAGGTATAAATACATGCTCATAGATTAGATTACCATCTATATAAATTCGTATATTTTTATAAAACACAAATAGTGTAAGCATCTTTGATTTGAAATTAATTTCAGGAATAATTGTTTTAAAACGATACGTTGATGCATCATTTTTATCAAATTCATAAGGCAATCGTATGGCATCCGATACAAATTCTCCATCTTTTTCCAAACTCCATTCAACATCTAACGGAATGGTATCAATTGTTTTCCTAAAATCATTAAAATTCATAGAAAATAGAATAACCAAACCTGTGATTACACTAAAACAAATTGCCCATATTTTATTGATATTTATAGTTTTATTTTTTAAAATAGTATTCACTTTATCTTACTCCTCATAATTACTCTTAGAAAAGTCACAATTTATTTTTTTCTTTTTTATTTACTTTAAAATAATACTATATTTTCCTAAAAATTACCATATTTATTTTATCCATTTTCTTCTTTAAAGTTTGTTTCATTTCCTTGACACAACGTTGTTTAATAAATATACTGTTGAAGTATATATTTTTTTAACAAACATTTATGGAGACTAAAATACAATGAAAAAAAACATACTATTAAAACTAACTTTTATTTCCATGATTTTAATTAGCGGTGCACTCTTTCTACTCATTTTGATTGATTATAATAAATCACAACTGAATGCCTTTCAAACCATTGCAGAAGATACGCTTCATGAAACAATATCACAACAACAATTTAGTATAAAAACCTTATTAAATTCTGAACTTGGTTTACTAAAAACGTTAGGCAACTCTATTCATTTAGTAGAGGATAACGAAAGCATTGTATCTCTTCTTAATAATATTGAAGTCAATACACATTATAGTACATTATTTTGGGTAGATTCCAATATGATTGGAATCTCAAATACTGGTAACTCAATTTTTATTGAAGAATCCAACATTATCAAACGTGCATTAAACGGTGAAACAGTGCTTTCAGACCCAATTTATTCTGAAGTGTATGATCAATTATTTATCCAAGCGGCAACGCCATCCTATGATAGTGTGGGCAACATTAACGGTGTAGTATATGGTATTTATACCCCTGATAAATTAAAAACGCTTATTCTTACGTCATTTAGTGACAAGGGAGTGACTCATATCGTTAATTCACAAGGACAATATATTGCAAGCACATTTTTAGATTTAGAACATAGTGATGATATCAATACCGACCTTGCCACTAGAATAAATAATGCTGTATTTAAGAAGGATTCATTAGAAAAAGCTGCAAATGATATTTCCTTAAAACAAAGTGGGAAAATGAATTTTACAATTAATAACGAACAATACGAAACTGCTTATGAACCACTAGGTATCAATGACTGGTCTATCATTGTAACAGTTCCATTAAAAGATTTAATAAAATCATCTTCTGATTTACAAGAAAGAACATTTCATTTATCTTTATTTTTTGCTCTTATATTTTTAGTTATTGTACTTTTATTTATGTGGCAAGAAGGACATTCAAAAAAGAAATTATACAATACTGCATATTATGATCACTTAACAGGCTTACCAAATTTAACAAAATTTAAAATGGATGCTGGACAATTGATGAGAAATTTTCCTAACGATAAATTTTCATGCATCATTTTTGATATTTTAAATTTCAAATTAATCAATGACTCTTTCGGTAATGATATTGGTGATTTAATATTAAAAGAAATTGGTAATTTATCTAACTTTTATATGAATCAACGTAATGGTGAAGTAGTGATTGGACGCCTTCATTCTGATGTTTTTATTTTATTTTCAAAAGAATCAAAGACAAAAGATTCCAATGCCATAAAAACGTTTCTTATTAATAAAAGTCGTAGCAATGCTAGTATGTTTCGTAATGTTAAACTAGACTTCTATCTTGGGCGTTATATATGCGAACCATTAGAGGACATTGACCAAGTACTCGAACGAGCAAAAATTGCTCATTCA
Organism: Lachnospiraceae bacterium; assembly: GCA_051653625.1. Lineage (GTDB taxonomy): Bacteria > Bacillota > Clostridia > Lachnospirales > Lachnospiraceae > SFDP01. The sequence continues at coordinate 5,556 of JBOFWM010000028.1, read as the reverse complement.
CATGCAAAAAATTCTATTATAAACGAATTTACAGATTATGATTTTACAATAGTAAAAGAATTATATCTTATCAATTCCATATTAAATGAATTTGATGAAGCGTTAGCAAACAATGAATTTCAATTATATATTCAACCACAATTTAATGCACAAACCGAGAAAATCAGCGGTGCAGAAATTTTAGTTCGTTGGATAAAAGATGGCAAAGTTAAATATAGACCAGATGAATTTATTCCAATACTTGAAAAATCAAGCGATATTCTTCGTTTAGATGCCTATATTAGAGATCAAGCATACTGCCTCCTAAAAAAATGGCAAAATGAAAATCTTGATGTTCCATCTTTATCGGTTAACGTATCAAGATTTGATCTTCTACGTCCTGAGTTTACAGACAACTTAATAACATTAGCCGAAAAATATGACATTGATGCAAGTAGACTTCATCTTGAAATTACAGAAACTGCTTATGTCGAAGATCACATTAAAATGATTGATGTTGTGAAAAAGCTTCAAAGCCATGGGTTTTGCATTGAAATGGATGATTTTGGAAGCGGATATTCTTCTTTAAATATACTCAAGGATTTGCCATTAGATGTCATCAAATTAGATATGAAATTTTTAAATGCTCATTCAAATAATGCAAATGGTGAAATAATTGTTACCTCCATTATTGAAATGGCAAAAAAATTAAATTTAACCGTCATTGCAGAAGGTACAGAAACTAGAGAGCAAGTAAAATATTTGCGCGCTATTGGATGTAATGAGTTACAAGGATATTATTTTGCAAGGCCTATGCCTATAGAAGAATTTGAACAAAAAATAAAACCCAAACATTAAAGTTTAGGTTTTATTTTTTTGCAATTCTATAAGTTCTTCTTAGACTTTTTTATAAGGATTAATGTCAAAAAATAATCCATTAAATATTCCAGATGCTTCATCCCTACGTTGGTACTTTCCTGTACAGCTAAACCAAATAATTTCTCCAGATTTTGATATCAAACGTATTTCCGTAGCAACATAAGTTCCTTCTTCTATCATTTTTTTCTCTAACTCTTTTGAATCAATTATGACACTAAAATCTTCTAGCGCACACAGCTCCTCTGCGGTATATTCCAAACGTGAACAGATTCCTTTGCTTACATCTATTACTTTGATGATTCCATTCTCGATTTTCGCTTGTATATATCCACCTGGCATACTTTCAATAATATCTTTTGATTTTTTTATTTCCAATGTTAGATTTTCTTCTAACCTTTTTCGCTCTGTAATATCCGTTAAAACTAAGTAGAACAAATAACGTTTACCTTTTCTTCCAATGCATCTTAAACTAAAAATCTGCCACATAACACCATCTTCTTCCGTTATAGGTAGCGTTGCACATTCTCCTGTAATTTCTTCTCCTGTTTCAATTGACTGATTAAGTGATGATTTTATATATTCTCTAAATTCTGGAACAATTGCATCGAAAAGATTAAATTGAAAAACATTATAAGTATCTCTTGTTTTAGCAAATACTTCGAAACATTTATCATTGATTCGTATCACATTCATTTCATCATTAAAATATTCAACAATTGCTGCTCCACCTGAAAACGTATTAAACAATAACGTTTCTTGTGCTGTTGCGTTTAAAAAATTAGCCGCATCATCAATACCAATTGGTCGTTCTAATTTCCACTCTACTTGAACCTCTTCCCCTTTTAATAATTTTTCAAATTCCTCTAATGGCATTGGCTTTGCAAAATAATACCCTTGCATAAAATCGCAACCGATACTTCTCAAATAATCTATTTGTGCTCTTATTTCAACACCTTCTGCAATTGTTAATAGGTCAATCCCTTGTGTCATTCGCACAACCGAGCTTAAAATACTACCACTTTTTGCCTCATTTTTACCCTTTTCCACAAATTTCATATCCAATTTAACGGTATCAATGGCAATATCTTTTAATACATTTAAGGAAGAATACCCGCTTCCAAAATCATCCATTTCAACATGAAATCCATTTTCAGATAATTCTGCAACAACATTTGTTAAATACTCGTAATCACCAACATATGCAGTTTCTGTTATTTCAATGTGTAACAATTCTGGCTGTAGATCATATTTATGAATTAATTTCAACAACTTTGCAACAAAATCTTTTTCTAACAATTCAATTCTTGATACATTTAATGAAATAGGTACAACATACATATCTGCATCTGACCATTTACGTATGCTTTGACAAATCTGTTCTCGCAAATAAGAATCTAATTCAGATATTCTTCCTGAATCTTCTAATACAGGAATAAATACATTTGGTGTATACTTTACCTTTCCATCTTTTATCCAACGAACTAATACCTCTGCACCACTAATTTTTTCATCACTCGCTTTATACTGTGGTTGTAAATAAATCTGAAATTCTTCATTTTCCAATGCATTCGAAAAGCTATTCATGATATCACTTTGTGTATGCAAACGCTCCATAAATTCTTCGTCATAATCAACAAATGTATTTGATTTTTGATTTTTTGAATGAGCATGTGCTGTTACTGCTCTCTCTAATATAATATCTGCAGTATCCTCTGGTTGATTAATATATCTTCCACAAGAAAAATTCAAATTATATTCTCCAATAAATCGACTTTCTACTCTACATTTTTCAAGGAATTTCCATGATTTTTCTATAAGCTCTTCATTCGTTACATCCGTAATTAATATTGCAAATGTATCCGAATACAGTTTCGATATAAAAAGGGTATTCTTTGGATGCTCTTTTTCTATTTCACGCATAACATCTGCGATTTTTCTCAGCATCTCATCTCCCATCTTATTTCCAAATCGATCATTGATTAATTTAAAATTACAAATGTCAAAAACAACACAAAATGATTGAATTGATCCTTTTTCAGCGAGAAGTTTGTTAATATCTATTTTAAACTTTTCTCCAGTTGGTAAACTTGTTATTTTATCATAAAGAGCTAAATTTGCAAGTTCTCTTTTTGATTTATTTCTAGATATAAGGATGTAAGACAGTAATATTAATATACACATTCCAATCACAAGTAACATAACCGCTAAATCTTTACTGTTAAATTCTACATGATTTGATAAAGCAGATTGATTTATATGTCCAACAACAAACCAATTATTAATTCCTAAATTTGTGTATTTACAATAATAATGTGCACCATTATATTCATAAAGAAAACTACCATCCACTCCATTTTCTAAGTTTTCAGCCATATTGCTATCTTCAAAAAACTCTTTTGTCAATCGGTTAGAAAAAATAAGCTCGCCCTTGCTATTTATAATTCCAATATTGTCTTCTTTTGAAAATGTACTTTCAATTGATTCTTGTATTTTATCAAGGCTGTAAATACCTACGATCACATATTTGATTTCCCCATTTTCCTTATCAAAAACAGGTGCTGACATTTTTATAACACACTCTTCTTGACCATCCGTTTCTGCCTCATAAATAATACTTTCCCGTGAATATAATTTATCAAATATATTAAGTTCCTCTGCACTTATCTTATTTCCATCTGAACTCTGACCGTTTCCATTCATATCAAATAAAATTATTTTTTGAAGATCCATTTTTGTGATAGCATGTGTCGTAAGTTCCATTGCTTGCTCAAAGCTTACATTGCTCAGTTGAAAAGAGAGCGCTAAACTTTCTATCATATTCATATCTGATATTAATCGATCATAGATTGCGTCTTTTTGTAATGTGATTACTTCATCTAATGTAGATTGCGTATATGTAGTAACATTATGTTCAATTGACTTAAAAAATCCATATATTGTTAGAATTATAATTAGTAGCAATACTGTTACGATTAAAGCATTGATAATATGTTTTGTATTAGAACGTTTCATATCATTTCCCCCTCATATTTTGTTTCCTATTTTTTGTTTCTATCCTACTACAAATGCAAGTAAAACGGATAATAAAACTGCTTCCCCAAAAAATAGGATAATCACACCTAATAATATACTACAAATTTTTATTACTCTATTTTTATGTTTCGTAAAGGAAATATAACTCCAAACATCTTGAAAATTACATATCCAAAATGTTTCTGTCATCAATACTGTAAAAAAGAAGATCCGATATATAATAATATTCGCTTGTAATAATGTATTATTTGTTGTTAACATAACACTTGAATAAAGAATAATAAAGTACCACATAGTTGCTAAAACCATAGCAATTATATTTTTTCTTCGATATCCTGGTAAAATCAGAGATTGCTTCTTAGAGATTCTTGTATTTTCCCCTTCTCCTGTTATAACACATAATAGTTCATCTACCGTTTGAAATCTACTATTTGGCTCCATCTTTAAACATTTTTCTATAATCATTTTCCAAGTTCCTTGATCCATCTGCTTATTTGGTAATTTTCCTGTTAAAAGTTCATTTAAAAGCACTCCAATTGCATAGATATCGGCACTAGGTGTGGAAGAAAAAAAGCCATACTGCTCAGGTGCTGCATATCCTGTTGTACCAAATAATACGGTATCTCGCATTTTTGTAACATCACTCTCTTTTGCTGAGTTAAAATCAACCAATACAACTCTTCTATCGTATGTAATCATAATATTTTCAGGTTTAATATCTCTGTGTACAATGGGTGGATTCAGTTGATGAAATGTCTTTAAGATATAACATAAATTCTTAATAATTTCTACTGCTTCCGATTCACTAAATTTACCTTTTTCATTAAGTTTGTCACGTAAAGTTTCACCTGAAATATATTCTTCAATAACATAAAGTTCTCTATCTTTCTCTATTACTTCTATTATTTTAGGAATTCCATTGATGGGATGGCTAGCGAGATATTGAAATACTTTCAAATCATATACGACAAGCTTTTTTTTCACATATATTTTATTGCTTTCTACGTGCTGTACAAGTTTTACTTCATGTTTTTCACTTACATATGCAATTTCTTTATAATAAGAAAGTCTTAATTTTGCCTCGATACTCGTTTGTTTGCCCTCCTCATTTGAATATATTTTGCATATTTCTTTATAATATAGTAAAATTTTACCATAAAAAATATAATGTGTAAATTGGAGTATATCATGGAACAAAAAAATACATCAAATCTTTTAAATATCTTAAAAACTTCCTCAAAAAGTAACTTGACATCATTTGAAGAAAAGCATCTTAAGAATATTGAAACAAACTTTGTATCCTATATTGATACACTTATTGACCAGAAAAATTTAAAAAGAAAAGATATCTTTCAAAAGGCAGATTTGCCACAAAAATACGGATATAAGCTTCTTACTGGCGAATGCCACACGAAAGACCGTGACAAGCTTTTACGTATTTTTCTTGCAATGAAATTAACTCTTAAAGAAACACAGCGCGCCCTTGCATTATATGGTATGCCTGCACTTTATCCAAAGTACAAACGTGATGCACTTCTTATTATTGCTATAAATCAAGGGATTTCATCTGTTGATACTATAAACGAATGGCTACTCGATGAAAACGAACCAATTTTATCTCCTAGCTCTCTTTAAGTTCCCCTAATTTAGGGGATTTTTCTTTTC
>JBOFWM010000027.1:0-3938 GCA_051653625.1 Lachnospiraceae bacterium | reverse complement strand
CTTAGGAGGCGACTGCATTATCCACTATGCTACTCCAACATTTATGAGAAAGCTTGCTAGTAAGCAAGCAGTTCATAGCTTAAATTTATGATCTATTTTATCTAATACCAAATTATTCTGGAAAATTAATTTCACCTTGAATCCAAATAATCCCTTTAAATCTTCTTCCTATTTTGGGTTCTCCTAATAAATCACATACATTAATACATACATCAAATATAAGATCATTACAATTTAACGTCATAACATAAATATTTTCATTTGTCATATAATTACTAACCATATTAAAATTTAATATTTCTCCCAAAATAGAATATTGATCACATTCTACACCATACGGCATAAAATAAGTATCTACAATTGTAAATATGTCTTCTGTATGAATTTTTTTCGATATAGCCGTATATGTGTCTATATCATCTAAAGTTAAACTTTCAATTGCCTCTTCATCACCTCGCTTTGCAGCTTGAAGCAATTGATTTCTACTTAAACTATCTTTTTTTATTGTTTCTTTGTCTTTATCATTTTTTTTAATAGGCATCATAATTGTGCCTTTTAATGAAAGTCCCGAAACAATTAAACTCGTACCTTTAATAGGAAGCTGTTTCATATTCTTTATTTTTACATAACTTACCATATTTTGTAAATAAAAAATTAAAGTAACACCTATTCTTACATCATCACAAATTCCTGCATAAGATTCTCTAGCTGCATGTCTTTCAATTGAAATATCTTCACTTGTTGTAATTGAATTTCCTTTTAAATATGGAAAAAAATAATCATACATAAAATTATTTTCTTCATCAAATTCTCCACATATTATTAAACCCATTCCATCTGCAAATTCTTTTTGAAATTCTACTAACATGGAATTTTCACCGTTTGATGTAACATTTTTTTTAGCATCATCAACTGTACAACTACGAATTAATGTCTGCATTTGCTTTCTCGTTTTTATTTGACTAAATCCGATTGCGGATAAGAATTTATGCAAATTTTCACCTCTTTTATGCTCTAATTTCTACTTTGCCACCCATGTAAGGTCTCAATGCTTCAGGTATTTTAACAGATCCGTCTTCTCTAAGATTATTTTCTAAAAATGCAATTAACATTCTTGGAGGTGCAACAACTGTATTATTTAATGTATGTGCATAATACTTGCCATTTTCTCCATTAACACGAATTTTTAATCTTCTAGCTTGTGCATCTCCGAGATTAGAACAACTTCCTACTTCGAAATATTTCTTTTGCCTTGGTGACCAAGCTTCAACATCATATGATTTTGTTTTTAAATCTGCTAAATCTCCTGAACAACATTCAATTGTTCTTACTGGAATATCTAAACTTCTAAATATTTCTACTGTACATTGCCATAATTTATCAAACCACATTTTTGATTCTTCTGGTTTACATACTACTACCATTTCTTGCTTTTCAAATTGATGAATTCTATAAACACCTCTTTCTTCAAGCCCATGTGCACCTTTCTCTTTTCTAAAACATGGTGAATAACTTGTAAGTGTTTGTGGTAATGTATCTTCTTGAATAATTGTATCTATAAATTTACCAATCATTGAATGCTCACTAGTTCCAATCAAGTAAAGATCTTCTCCTTCAATTTTATACATCATAGATTCCATTTCAGCAAAACTCATAACTCCAGTAACAACGTTACTTCTAATCATATATGGTGGAATGCAATAAGTAAATCCTTTATCAATCATAAAATCTCTAGCATATGAAATTACTGCCGAATGTAATCTAGCAATATCACCCATAAGATAATAAAATCCATTTCCAGCTACTTTTCTAGCAGAATCTAAATCTATTCCTTCAAACATATCCATTATTTCTGAATGATAAGGAATTTCGAATTCTGGAACAATTGGATCTCCATATATATTTATTTCTACATTTTCTGAATCATCTTTTCCGATTGGAACAGACTCATCAATAATATTAGGAATAATCATCATGATCTTATTAATTTTTTCTTCTAATTCTCGTTCTTTTTCTTCTAACTCTGCAAGTCTTTTTGAATTAGCAGCAACTTCTGCTTTTTTTTCTTCTCCTTCTGCTTTTTTTCCAGCAGCCATTAAAGCACCAATTTCTTTCGAAATTTTATTTTTATTTGCACGAAGGCTATCTGCTTCACCTTGTGTTTTTCTACTTTCTAAATCTAATTCAATCACTTCATCTACTAAATTTAATTTTGAATCTTGAAATTTTTTCTTAATATTTTCCTTTACAAGATTTGGATTTTCTCTTAAAAATTTAATATCTAACATTTTAATACGTTACCTTTCTTTCTATTTAAATTAGTTTATAACTGTTTCTATAAAAATATCATTATTTTTTAATAAATCTATTATATTATTATCGTCTACAGGATTTCCACTAGCATCAGAAATAATTTTTATAATTGGTCGTTCTGGAAATCCTTTATTTTGTCCAATGATAATTCCTGTTTCATTTTTATTTGTTATAACGATAGAATTAGATGGAAAAACAGCAATAAATTTAAGTAAAAAATCTACTAATTCTGCATCTAATTTGTTTCCTTTTAATGATTTCATATATTCAATTGCTTCATATACTTTCATTTTTACGCAACCAATTCCACAAATTGCTTCATCAAAAGTATCACATACTGACATAATCTTTATCTCTTGTGGTAATTCTTTTGCATGTAAAGGGTATCCTGTTCCATCTATATTTTCATGATGACATAATACAATCTCTTTACTTACTTTTGATAACCAAGTTTCATTTTTAATGGCTGTATACGCATAAACAGTATGTTTTCTATATTCCTCAATATCACTTTCTTCTAATGAACTCAAATTTACATCTTGAAAATCTACTGTAATATATCTAAGACCCATATCATGTAATAAACAACCTATTCCCATATCATGAATACGTTCTTTTGACAATCCTATTTTTATACCAATAAGAGTTGCAAGGCTACATACATTTATTCCATGTTCATATATATCAGCACTTCTTTCTTTAATTTCAAATATTGCTTCAACTACTTCTTTTTCATCAAGTATTTCATTCATAATTTCATGAGCTGTTGAACTTATTTGTTGCATATCATTATTACTATTATAAGTGTGTTTTTGTACTACTTCTTTTACAGCATTTATACACTTTTCTTTTATATCACTTTTCAACAGTTCTAAATCGTCCATATTTTCAGTATTTTTTTTAATATAAACTTCATTAATTCCTGCTTTTATTATTTTAACAATATATTCCTTTTTTATAACTGTTCCTTCAGCTAATAGTACATTGAAATCACTTGTAATAATATCTTTTGCTAAAACATCTAATTCTTTTAAATCTTCAATTTTACAAAGTATCATAATTGTCTTATTCCTTTCAAAAATTTAAGTTTTATTCTTCCTCACTCATTGCTTTTTCTAAAGCAATTTTTTCTTCATTTCCTAAAACAATATCACAATTTCCTTTTCTTATTTCTTTTGTATAAGAATAACAACCATCTGATGAATGAACAGAATTCAATATAAATCCATCATTATTTTCGTCTAATAATGCAATAGTAAAACTTAATAATCCACCCATTTGTTGATAAGCATCATATTTAATTATTCCTACTTTTTGAAATGCTTTTTCATGCTTTTTATATAAATCTCTTATATTTTTTTTATTATCTTGAACAGCTTCTTTTAAATATTTACTATTTTCATTTAATTCAAAAATAGATTCTTCTAAAGTTGCTGCATTTTTACCTAACATAAATTTTTCATATTTCTTTTTCAATTTTCTATTAGAACATATAAGTACTATTGTAAGTATCATTAATACAATAATAAAAAACATCATTCCAAGAATTATATAACTAAAATCAATAGATGCCATTCCTAATTGATTTAATAAATCATAATTCATTTTAAAAACCTTTCCTCTCT
>JBOFWM010000026.1:0-37147 GCA_051653625.1 Lachnospiraceae bacterium | reverse complement strand
TGATAGTATAGTTATTTATTCGCATGATTAATTATACCATTTTTACGGATTCTTCGGAATCCGTTTTTTCGATTTTATTCAATAAAAAGGAGCTTTTGCTCCATAAATGATTACTCATCTATTTTGCAAAAGCCCCTTCTTTATTTTGCAATCTGATTTAATTTTTTATTTAATTCCAACAATTCTTCTTTTGTCATTGTTTTATTCATCATCCCCATAAGGCCAATCAATCGCAGTACTGTAAAACTTCCCATCATTTGCATAATTGCAGAATTATCTTTGTCTCCTGCCATATTGCTCATTCCGCGCTCACCAAGTAACAACGTAAACATGTCTACTACAAACTTCTCTCCTTCTGGATTTTTAACTAAATCTTGCATCTTATCATTTAATGAGAAATATCCTTCTGGCATTTCAATATCAAACCAATTAAGAATTGCGCCTTTTTCTTTCATTCTATATTCTTCATTAAATTCTTCTACTTTTCGCATAAAACTTTCATCAATGCACTCTTTTGCCTTTGCAACTAAAATTGTTTCCCCTTGATTTGGCACTTCATAATAAAAGAAATGTTCTTTACTTTCTTTTTTTCCTATGCTTTTTCCATTTGCAAATAATTCTACTTCTGGTAAGTTTGAATATACCGTTACTTTTGTCACTTCTTCTACACGGTCCACATAACGTTTTCCACAAATATGCACAAATGGTTCATCAGATAACCAAGCTTTGTATGCATAGAAAGAATCTTTTTTATATTTTCGATCAATCGTTATTAGCCCTTTATGATTTTGTCCATTTTCTCCACCTTCATTTCTTGCATCTGCACCAAAATCAAACATGTTCCATACATGTGTTGCCCAAATATACGGTCTTGTAAATAATTGTTTAATTAATTCTTCATGATAATATGCTTGATATTCTTCTGTATAATCCCCTTGTTCTGGATTTGATGTATGCCAGTTAAGTGCTTCGCATCCATACTCACTCACTCCAATAGGAATGTTTGGAAATGTATTATGAAAATTATCAAACCATGGTCCATTCATAGATGTATCTCCACCATACCATCCAAAATAATGATTATAAGATACTACATCTGGTATTTGAATATATGGATCATCTATCGGACACATAGAAACAGCGGCAATCACAGTTGGTCTAGTTGGATCCATTTCCTTTACAATCTCATTTAATTTTACGTGATTATCAAGCAAGCTTTGACTTGAACCTTTCATTGAAATCTCATTTGATAATCCCCACACTACAATACTAGGATGGTTATAATTTTGAACCACTAATTCTTTCATTTGAGATATTGTATTATCAAACCCTGTTTCCATATGCGAAGAGATATATGGAATTTCTGCCCATAAAATCATACCTTTTTCATCACATAAATCATAAAAATATTGAGCATGTTGATAATGTGCCAAACGAATTGTATTTGCTCCCATTTCATAAATAAGCTCTATATCTTCTTCATGATGTTCTGGTAATAAAGCATTCCCCACATTTACTCTATCTTGATGACGAGATACTCCACGAAGTGGATAATTTTCACCATTTAATATAAAGCCTTGTTCAGGATCAATTTTAAAGGTTCGGCATCCAAATTTTGTAAATACCATATCTAATACTTCTTCTTGCGAAACTAATTTCACTTCTATAGAATACAAGTACGGATTTTTTCGTCCATGCCATAATATTACATCTTGAATAGCAAGAGTAACCTTGTTTTCAAAAATTGAAGTTGTTGTTTTTTCAACAATAACGCCTGCCATATCACGGATGGTATATTCTAGATTTTGACCAACTTCTCCTCCTTTTATATATACTTCAACATCAACTTTTGCATTCTTCCCTTCAATTATTGGAGTAACTTTTAAACCTGGTCCACCAAAATATTCCAATTCAAAATGGCTTTTATTTACTGTAATAATATTTACTTCTCGATATAATCCACCATAAAAAGTAAAATCAGCAACTTGAGGGTACACACGATCATTCGGTGCATTGTCTACAGCAACAACAATTAAACTTACCTCTTTTAGTTCTTTTGTAATATTCACTCTCCAAGTAGAATATCCTCCATCATGTTTTGCTACTTCTTTTCCATCAACATAAACAGTAGCTGAAGAATTCGCTGCCAAAAATTCAATAAAATATTCATCTGCATTTGGTAAATCACTTTTTTTAACCTCTTTTGCATAATAGCACGTTCCTCTGTAATAATCGTTATCCCCATCTAATCCGTCAATATTATTCCATGTATGAGGCAACGTTACCCAATCCCATCTTTGAGGTAAACTTTCCGGTATTGTATCTGCATTTTTTGTAAAAGCCCATTTTTCATTAAAAGATATGATATTTCTCATTTTATTCTTCCTTTCTTTCTACAATTTATTGAATCCTTATCAATGGTATCATATTAAATCATTATCAGTTTGTATTATTTTTCTTGATTTTGTATTATTTTCATGTAACAATAAATTTATATTTAGAAAATAATTTGTAAGTACATCGGAGGAATATCATGATATTTTCATCTCAAAACCCCAAAAAATTATTTCCATTATTACAACAAATGATTTATGATGCATTTAATGTTGATTCTAATTTTCATTCTTTTCCCTATGAAAATACCGAAAGCATAGATAAAGGTTTTCGACGTGCTATTTGGGATTTCAATTATAATACTGTATCATCACAACCTTTTATAGATTTTTCCACATCTTTACTTTTAGGCGAAAATAAAAAAGATGATACTTCCATACTATTTGTTAAAAGTTCTCTTGGATTTACAAATATATTATTTTTTATTCCTAATACTTCACAAAGTGATTTTATAAGTGTTGGCCCATTTCGTTTAGAAGAAGTAAGCACTACTTTTATAAATACTTTGATTAAAAAAAATGCACTTCCTTCTAATAGTAAAAAATTAATTCAACAATATTTGATATCAATGCCTCTAGTTGATGAAAACAAACTATGTGAAATGGTGCGTCATTTTTTAGCATATTTTATCCCCGAATATCTTACAACTACTATTAAAATCATTGACTATTCAGAGACTATGCAAAATCATGTATCAAATATCGAACATATCAATAATTATTCTTTAATCGCCTCAGAGCAATATGCAAAGTATTATAGAAATCTAATAGAGAAAATACAATCCGGAAATATTGATTCAATATCTGAAACCGCTAATAATTATGCACATTTTACTGGAATTCTAAACCCAAGATCTATCTCTGTTTTAAAGCGAAATTTGTTTGTATTAAACGGCCAAATTTCTGGACATTTATATGATACCTCTGTTCATCCTAACTATATTGACATACTTGCCAACGAAAACAGTATGAAAATAGAAAACACACATAGTATCGAACAATTACTAAGTATTTATCCACAAGTCATCAGGAAATATTGTCTTCTTGTAAAAAATCATGCAAATGCAAACCTAAGTCATTTGACACGAAATGTCATCAATTATATTAACCAACATATTGATGAAGATCTTTCCCTATCACTTCTTTGTAAAGAACATAAAAGAAGTGCCTCTTTTTTATCGCATACTTTTCATCAAGAAACAGGTACTACAGTTACAGAATATATTCACTCTACTCGCATGGAAGCTGCTTTGAAATATTTAAACACTACCCCCTTATCAATAAGAGAAATCGCTATTACAATAGGGATTCCCGATTTATCTTATTTTTCTAAATTATTTAAACGCCACATAGGGATGTCCCCCTCTAATTATCGAAAAATGGCAGTTCCACAAAGAAAAAACAAATAAATTTTACATGAACTTTACTGATTCCCGATTGTATGTATCTAAAAACATTAGTATACTTTAAAAAAATTTTAGATTACATACTTAGGAGCATACTATGGATAATAATAAAAAATTACTTCAAATATTAGACACAGAATCAATTATCCCTGTTTTTCAACCAATTTTTTCACTAACTGACGGAAAAATTTTTTCCTATGAAGCATTAAGTCGAATTTCCGATCGAAATTTAAAAATGAACATTGAAGATTTATTTACTACTGCTGACTATGCTGATAAAGCATGGGAATTAGAAAAATTATGCCGCGAAAAAGCTATTGATGCATTTCACAAAGCAACAACTTGCGAAAAGCTATTTTTAAATATTAACCCTAATATTATTTATGACGAAAATTTTAAAAATGGTTTTACTAAACACTGTAGCGATTTACTTTCTTTTAATACAAATCGAATTACATTTGAAATTACAGAACGTTCAGCAACTATAGATTCTAATGCTTTTTATGAAGCTATAAACCATTACAAAGCCCAAGGATATGATATTGCTCTTGATGATGTTGGCTCTGGTTATTCAGGATTAAATACATTAGTAGATTTAAAGCCGCAATTCATAAAAATAGATATGCATTTGGTTCGAAATCTTGACAAGGATATTACAAAAAGACTTCTGTGTAAAGCTCTTGCTGATTTTTGCAAAAATGCTGAAATAAAAACAATCGCTGAAGGAATTGAAACAGAGGAGGAATTGTCAGAACTAATTAAAATTGGAATTGATTTTGGTCAAGGTTTTTTCCTAGGTGTTCCAAGATCTGAAATTATCCTTTCTAACGAAAAGACACAAACTCTAATAAAAAATATTAATCGTAAATGCTATATTGAAAAAACAAAAACTTCCCTATATCCAATTATCAAACACCTTTGTAAATCATCTATAATATTTTCATCAACTGAATATTGCGAAGTGATTTTTCAAGAATTAGAAGCAAATCCCACTATTACAGAATTTATAATTATAGAGAATGAACAAATAGTAGGGTTTATGACAAGAATCGAATTTATGCTTTTTATGAGTGGTAGATTTGGTTTTAATTTAAATGCGAGAAAAAAAATAAAAGATATTGTGGATAAAGAGTTTTTGATGGTAAATGCAAATCTCTCTGTAGATCAGGTATCTCGTCTTGCCATGCAACGACCTTTTGACCAATTATATAATCCTATTGTCGTTGAGGAACAAAATAAATTTTACGGAATTGTAACGATCAAAAATCTATTAGATGAATGTACTAAAATTGAGATTGATGTTGCACTGCAAGCCAATCCACTCTCTGGATTACCGGGGAATAGATTAATAGAAAAAGAAATTATATCCAAAGTATTAAATGATGTTGATTACTATATTTCATACTACGATATTGATAATTTTAAAGCATATAATGATGCGTACGGTTTTGAAAATGGAGATTTAATGCTAAAAATACTAGCAGAAACTTTACAGAAATGTGCAAGAAATAATGAATTTATAGGACATGTTGGAGGAGATGATTTTATTGTAATTGCTAATTATTCAGATGGACACTCCTTTTGCCAAGAAGTCATTTCAATGTTTGAATCTCAAATTTTAACTCTTTATCGCGAAGATGATATAAAGAACAAATATATTGTATCAAAAAATAGAAACGGCGTTACAGAACTCTTCCCCCTTGCCTCTCTATCTATTGCTGCAGTATCAAATAAAAACAATAAATTCAATGACTTAAATGAATTTTCCAATGTAGTAGCTACTCTTAAAAAGCAAAGCAAACAAATATTAGGTAGTAACATTTGTTCTACCTAATCCTTGTTGTTCCTCTTATTAATTTTACCAAATAAGAAACCGTTGGAGTAATTGCATCCGTATCAATGCAAAAAGATGGATGATGAATTCCATGTTCCCCATTTGTTCCAATTTTTAAAAATGCACCCTTTATCACTTCTTGGTAAAGGGCAAAATCTTCTCCACCTAATGTTGGAATTGCAGATTGTATTTCCCAAGCTTCTTCTTGTGCGATTTCTTTACAATACTGAATTAAAACTTCTTCATTTTCAATTGCTGGAAGACATTCTATCCAATCTAATTTTGCACTTCCTCCAAATCCCTTTGCTATTTGTTCTACAAGTACACTTAACTTTTCCTTGATTGCTAATCGGTCTTCTCTTTTTAATGTTCGAACCGTTCCTTCCATTACTGCTGTTTGTGGTATGACATTCCATGTATTTCCACTTTCCATTCTTGTAATGCTTAATAAATTCGTATGAAATGGACTCATATTTCTACTAACAATTGTTTGTGCTGCTTGTATTATTGCAGATGAAATCACAATTGGATCTATCCCTTCATTTGGTTGTGCACCATGGCATCCAATTCCTTCAACATGAATCAAAAATCGATCTACTGCTGCCATAATATTTCCACAAGAAAGTCCTACCGATTTAATGGGCATTTTAGGTTCACAATGAATACCAAAGATAAAATCCACACCTTCTAAAACACCTGTCTTTAATACAGCTCTAGCACCAGTTGTTTCTTCTTCTGCCGCTTGAAAAATAAAGGTAATCGTTCCTGCGAGTTGACTTTTTAATGCTTGTAACTCTAACGCTGCACCTAATACACTAATAATATGAAAATCATGTCCACAAGCATGCATAACCCCTTGATTTAATGATTTATAAGCAAGACTTGTCTCTTCTACAATTGGGAGTGCGTCTATATCACATCGAAGGGCAATATGATTTCCACCATCCATCTCTCCAATGATTCGTGCTACAAGTCCTGTCTGCAACGTAGTATCTATAATAGAAATACCTGCTTCCTCTAAAATTTCTCTTATTTTTTTTGTTGTTTCATACTCTTTATTTGATAGCTCTGGATGAGCATGAAACCATTGAAAATAATCCCTTAATTTATGTTGCATAAAAACTCCTTATTTTTTTGATTTTGGATCTAGCGCATCACGGAGGCCATCACCAATAAAGTTAATAGAAATAACAAGAACAACAATCATAATCCCTGGTGGTAGCCAAAGCCAAGGTTGTTTTGTTAATACAGTTAATGATTGTGCGCCATTTAACATATTTCCAAGACTTGCTGTAGGTTGTCGTACTCCTTGTCCTAAAAAACTAAGTGCCGCTTCATCTAACATGGAAAGAGCTACTACATTTGTTGCATAAACTAAAATAGGTGCCACTGTATTTGGTAGTATTTCGGAAAATAGAATATAATGTAATGGCATTTTTGCCACTTGACTACTTTTTACAAAATTTGTCTCTCGAAGACTTAACACATTTCCTCTTACGAGTCTTGCAATTCCAGGCCAATCTACAAACCCTAAAATCAAGATGATATTCCATAATCCTGGTTTAAAAATTGCTGCCGCCACAAGTACTAATAGAATATAAGGAAAGGACATTACCATATCTGTTATCCGCATGATAATCATATCTAATATTCCACCAAAATAACCTGCAACAAGTCCTAAAACCACCCCAATAACTGTTGAAATAAGGGTCGCTAACACTCCTACTAAAAGAGAAATTCTAGTTGCATAAAGCAAACGACTTAAAACACATCTACCTGTTTGATCTGTACCAAGAATGAACTCTTTAGATGGCGCTCCACTAAAAGGACCAACAATTTCATTTGGATCATACGGCGCTATAAAAGGAGCAAAAACAGCAGCAAGTGAAATTATGATAAAAATCACAGTACATATCATGCCTAATTTGTGTTTTTTGAATCTTCTAATTACTGTTTGAAAGTAAGTTTCATGAAGAATATCTTTTGTATTTATAGTTTGTTTTTTCATGCATTCTCCCTTTCTACCTATTGTAATTGAATGGTCGGATCTACCAACGCATATAAAATATCGGTAATCAAATTGGCAACAAGTACAACTACAGCAGATAATAAACAAACTCCCATAATCACAGGATAATCTCTATTTGTAATAGCACTCATTGTCATAAGACCAAGACCTGGCCACGAAAATACTTGTTCTACAATTACTGCACCGCTAAATAACATTGGAATTTGCATTCCAATTACGGTTACAATTGGGATAAGCGCATTTCTAAGTGCATGTTTATTAATTATTAAAAATTTCCCTAAGCCCTTTGCCTTTGCAGTTCTCAAATAATCTTGTTGTAAAATCTCTAATACTGAACTACGGATATACCGAATATTACTCCCTGCTAATGAGGTAGCTAATACTGTCACTGGCATAATCATATGTTTTATTACATCTAAGCTTCCACTTTGTGTACCTAACGTTTTCATTCCACTAGATGGAAGCCATCCTAACTTAACTGTAAAAATATAAATCAACAAAAGCGATAAGAAAAATCCTGGAATACTACTTCCTAAAAAAGATAATGATACTACTGCATAATCCCCTTTTGAATACTGTTTTACTGCGCTAAAAATTCCTGCTGGTATGGCAATTAATAAGCTAACAAACAAGGATACCCCCATCAAAAGCAATGTTGGTCCTATATGCGTTACAATCATAGATGTAACTGACTGATAATTTTTTATAGAATACCCCAAATTACCTTTCATGATTTCCATTAACCAAGCAAAATATTGTATGTAAAATGGTTGGTCTAATCCTAATGCAATTTCTTTTGCCTCTACTGCTGCTTGAGAAACTCTTGCACCTTGCAACATATCTAATGGACTTCCCGCCATATTCATAAGTGCATAGTCAATGATCGTAATTCCAAAGAGAACGGGAATGGCAATAAGAATTCTTTTTATAATATATTTTGTCATACATAATACTTCCTTTCTTATGCATTTACCAAAAGAGAACATGCCACAAAATGGTTATATCTTCCCTTTATTGACTCTAATACAGAAATTTTTTTGATACAACTTTGCACACCATGAGGACATCGACCATAAAATCCACAACCGATTTGTTTTGCACCTTCACTTATTTCGCCTTGCAACAGAATTTTTTGTTGCTCTCTATAATTAGGGTCTGCAACTGGCGCTGCACTTAAAAGTGCTTTCGTATATGGATGCACCGGATGTTTGAATAATTCATCGGCATCTGCAATCTCAACAATTCTCCCTAAGTACATCACTGCAATGCGGTCACTCACATAATGAACAGCTCCTAATCCATGACCTATAAATAAACAGGTTAAATCTAATTCTTTTTGTAAATCTAAGAATAAGTTCAAAATTTGTGCTTGTACTGATACATCAAGTGCACTTACTGGTTCATCACAAACAATAAATTCCGGTTTTAAGGACAATGCTTTTGCAATACAAATCCGTTGTCTTTGTCCACCAGAAAATTCATGTGGATATCTTTCAAGTATATGTTGTGGCAATCCTACCATATCAAGTAATTCATTGATTTGATTTTGCACATTCTCTTTTGTCGCAATTTTATGATGCAACATAGGCTTTGCAAGAATTTCATATATGTGCTTTCTTGGATTTAGCGAAGAATACGTATCTTGAAATACCATTTGGATTTTTGTTGTGGTATGTTCCATGCATTGATCTTTATAAACAATACTTCCTGCTGTCGATTTTTCTAGCCCTACAATTTGTTTTCCAATTGTCGATTTTCCACAGCCCGACTCTCCTACAAGACCAAGTGTTTCACCTTTATACATTTCAAAACTAACACCATCTACTGCTTTTATCGAATCAATGGTACGAGGAATAATTCCTCCTGCTACAGGATAATATTTTTTTAGATTTTCAACTTTTAATATTGGGATATCTCTACTATTTTCTTTTACCATCCTTGAATAACACTCCTTTTAACTCGATTTTCTGTTTTTTGCTACAATACACTTCACAAAATGTTTATTACTTATTTCATAATCTAATTGTTTTTTATCGCATTCTTCACATTTAGAAAGACATCGCGATGCAAATCGGCATCCCGTCATCTCATTATAATGTTCTGGTACCATCCCCGGAATTGCATATAATCGTTTTTTTTCTTCTCCTAAAATAGATGGAACAGTATCTAACAATGCTTTTGTATAAAAATGAGAAGGATTTGCAAACAATTCTTTTACAGGTGCTTGTTCTACAATTTGTCCAGCATACATAACAAATACACGATCTGCCATCTGTGCTACTAATCCAATATCATGCGTAATCAAAATAATTGACATTTTAAGTTCTTTTTGCAGATTTCTTAAAAGATTCATAATTTGAGCTTGTATTGTTACATCAAGTGCAGTTGTCGGTTCATCTGCAATTAAAAGTTTAGGATTACAACAAATTGCCATTGCTATCATTACTCTTTGTCTCATTCCTCCTGATAAAACATGTGGATATTTTTTCATCATCTTTTCAGGTTCTGGAAGCCCTACTTTTCGAAGTAATTCTTCTGCGAGTAGTTTTGCTTCTTCTTTCTTTAAATGCAAATGAATTCTAATGCTTTCTGTAATTTGATAACCAATCGTAAAGACCGGATTCAAAGAAGATAATGGATCCTGAAATATCATAGAAATTTGATTTCCTCTTATTTTATCAAATTCTTTTTCACTAAGTTCTAATAAGTTGTTACCTTCAAATAAGACAGAGCCGTTTGTAACGGCTCCGTCCTTTCCTAAAAGTCCCATTATAGATAAAGAAGTTACACTTTTGCCGCATCCTGATTCTCCAACAATGCAAACAATTTCTCCTTCATTTACTTCAAAATCAATACCATCTACACTTACGGATGTTCCATTCTCTGTTTTAAATGCAGTTGTTAATTGTTTTACTTCTAGCAAA
This sequence comes from Lachnospiraceae bacterium, assembly GCA_051653625.1. Classification (GTDB taxonomy): domain Bacteria; phylum Bacillota; class Clostridia; order Lachnospirales; family Lachnospiraceae; genus SFDP01. The sequence goes on along the minus strand of JBOFWM010000026.1, from coordinate 26,561 downwards.
TGTGACATATTTTTTCCTATTCTGCAATTTTCCATTCATGTACATTGTTAAAGAATCCATATACACTAGGTGTTGCATTTTCTAATCGTTTACTTACTGCTCCTTGCGCACTAATGATATAAGCCGAGAACATTGGTACGTCCTCTTGTACAATACGATCAATGATTCCATATTGTGTAGTTAATACGTTCGTATCACTTGAAAGCACTGCTTCCTCTAATGCTGTATTGACAGCATCATTTGCATATCCTGTCCAACTGCCTTCTCCACTAAGTAACCATTGGATATCAATATATGGATCATTTGGTGGATAAGTATATTGGACTGCAAATAAATCATAATCTAGACTTCCTGCAACTGTCATCAATGTTGCGAAATCAACTGTTTGAATTTCAACATTAATACCAACTGCTGCCCACTGCGCAACCATAATATTAGCAGCATGTATCATAGTACTATCACCAGAATTCAGATAAAAACGAAGTACTTTTGATGAATCATAATTCGCTTCTTCTAATAATGCCATTGCCTTATCCGGATCATACTTTATCACTTCCATTCCTTCATCAAAAAATGGACTTGCACTCGATAAAAATCCATCTACAACTTCACCATTTCCATTTAATAAATCCGTCAAAATTTTCTCTCTATCAATTGCATATACTAACGCTTGTCGTACTTTTGCATCTGTAATATTTTCTGTTTGAATAAATACCGATTGGTTTGTTACTGGTTGTCCATATACTACATTTACAGTTTCAAGTGCTTCCACACTCTCATAATCTTCTTGCGGAATGATACTCATTGTATGTTGCGTAATATCTATTTCGCCAGATTGTAATCCGGCATATAATTGGCTACCATCTACAATTTTTATATTTAATACTTCAATATTAGGTAAACCTTTCCAATAAGACTTATTTGCAACGTAACTTATATAATGATCCACATCATATTCTGTCACAATATATGGTCCACTTACTACATCTGGGCTTTGAAACCATTCTGCTGTAGCTAATTCCGATTCACTAAACGATTCAATACTGTGTTTTGGCAATGGTAATAAATATCTTAAATAAGAATTTTGAAATGTAATAAGTGACATTTCGTATTTTGTTGTAAATGTTATTGTTTTTTCATCAACGACTTGTATTCCAGATATACTTTCTGCACCTTCTTCTACAAAATTCTCATCCGAAACGCCTTCAATGATATAATTCATCATTGTAACATTCCCAATAATAGGACTTGCAAGTTTTCGTGCTGTATATTCAACATCTTCTGCCGTAATTGGTGTTCCATCTGACCAAGTTGCTGCTTCATCAATATGTACTGTAAATGTGATGTTATCTTCTGTAGTAACTGAATCTGCAAGCATTCCTACAAATTCTAATTCATCATTTAGTTCAACAATTGGTAAAAACATCAAAGAAGTCGCATATTTATTTACTTCTCCTCCATCAATTAACAATGGATTTAACGTCTTAAGTGTATCCGTTACTCCTATATTTACAATATTGCTTGTTTGAGTATTTGTTACACCCGAATTATTAGTATTATCTTGTGTTGATTGTTGTGTCGTTTGACTAGATCCGCATGCTACTAGCAAAATACTAAGTGTACTAGCTGCTATCACTGTCATTATTCTTTTCATTCTTTTTCTCATAATCTCCTCCATAACTGTTTTCACACTCCTCATTCCTACTTTGTTGCTAGGAATTGTATAAATTATAATTTTATTTATTCTACTTGTCAAGTAGAAGTTAAATGATTTATAATTTGCAATTACTATACCATATTTTTCCTATTTTTTCTAGAAATAATTCCATTACTATTTTCTTGACACCACACACCGAGAAGTTGTATATTACAATTCAAGTATGATATAAATTTTTAAAAGGAGTGGTTACCTACTATGAAAAATCCATTAAATTACCAAACAACAGAATATGATTGTGGTCCTGTTTCATTAATCAATGGCATACGCTACCTCTTTGACCGAGAAGAAATTTATCCTGACATTATCAAAAATATTATGTGTTGTTGTTTAGATACTTATGGTGAAAATGGAGAAATCGGAAAACAAGGAACCTCTGCAACAGCTATGCTTTTTATGGCAAATTGGCTCAATCATTTTGGACAGATGAAAAATTTTCCTGTTCATTGTGAATTTTTATCAGGCGCACAAGTAATTATATCCAAAGAAAGTAAGCTTTGTAAGGCTTTAGAAATGGGTGCAGCAATTGTTGTGCGTTTATATTCAGAAGTAAGTCACTATGTTTTACTTACCGGAATAGATGATACAGGAGTTTTACTTTTTGATCCATATTACGAAGAATTAGATGATCCTAATCTTAGTGTGGAATATCGCGAAGAAGGTATCACTTTTATAGAAGACCAACCTAAACGTGCAAATCGTCACGTTACCTTCGAAAAAATGAACCGCGTAGAAACAAGTTTTTACGAACTAGGAAAGTATGAGGGTCGCGAGGCTCTCATTATCTATCCAAATTAAGTAAGGAGACCAATTTCGGTCTCCTTTTTTTATCCTTCTAAAAGTTCCATAAAATCTTCTTGCGTCATTGTAGAAAGTTTATTTTCCTCTCCACTTATGATTTGGTCGGCAAGCTGTCTTTTTGATTCTTGCAATTTCATTATTTTTTCTTCTATTGTATCTTTCGCAATAATCTTAAATACCGTTACTACATTTTTCTGTCCAATTCTATGCGTTCGATCCGTTGCTTGATTTTGAGCAGCCACATTCCACCATGGGTCATAATGTATCACTATGTCGGCACCAGTCAAATTTAGACCTGTCCCACCTGCTTTTAATGAAATCAAAAATATTGGTACTTCATTTTCATTGAATTGATCTACCAATTCTTGTCGTTTTGATTTCGGCGTTGCTCCTGTAATAAGATAATACGGTATCTTTTCCTCTTCAAGCTTTTTCCCTATAATATCTAACATGGTCGTAAATTGAGAAAATAATAAAATTTTATGTCCTCCATCAATTCCATTTGCAACAAGTTCCATGCATGTTTCTAATTTCGCTGAATGTCCCCTGTAATTTTCATATGCTAAACTTGGATCACAACAAATTTGTCGCAACTTTGTTAATTCAGACAATATTTTTATTTTGTTTCTAGTAAAATCTTCTTCTTTTTGCGATGCTAATTCTTGTTTCATTTTAAGCGCAAATGCTGAATATAGTTTCATCTGCTCTTCTTCTAATTTCGCATACGTTACTTCTTCTAATTTTTCAGGCAAATCTTTTAAAACATCTTTTTTTAATCTTCTAAGTATGAATGGAGCTATCATCTTCTTTAATTGTTCCACAGCTTTTTCATCATTATTTTTAACGATTGGTATTTCTAATTCTTTTTTGAATTTATCGTAGGAGTATAAAAATCCTGGCATTAAAAAATCAAAGATACTCCACAACTCACTCAATCTATTTTCAATAGGTGTCCCTGTTAATGCCAATTTATGTTTTGCTTTTATGATTTTTACAGATTTCGACAAAAGAGTGCTATGATTTTTTATATACTGAGCTTCATCAATAATTTTATAATCAAAATTCATTTCTTCATATTCCTCAATATCTCTTCTCAGTAAATCATAAGATGTAATTAAAACATCAAATGTTTCATATTCATTCATTCTATCTTTACGTTCTTTTTTTGTTCCACCACAAACACCAACTATCATATCAGGTGCAAATTTACTAAATTCTTTTTCCCAATTATATAAAAGTGAGGCTGGTGTAATAATAATAGATGTGCCCTTTTCACCTCTTTCTTTTCTTGAATGCAATAAGGTAATTACTTGCAATGTTTTTCCTAGTCCCATATCATCTGCAAGTATTCCACATAAATTATAATGTTCTAACATTGAAAGCCATCGATACCCTGTTTTTTGATACGTTCTAAGAATATGTTTTAACTCTTTTGGAACTTCATAATCACTATCTTCTACTGCTCTAAATTCTCTTACTATTTTTTTAAAGTTACTATTTCTTTCATATTCAATTCCATTGCTTTCTTGTAACACCTTATCCACATATAAAGCTCTATACGCTGGTATGTTCATCTTTCCCTTTACAAATTCTTTCACTGGAATTTGTAAACCATCTAATATTTCAACTAATGATTCTAATGCATTATGCTCTAATTCAAGAAAACTACCATCTTTTAATCTATGATACTTCTTTTTATTTCGATAAGAAGATAAAATATCTAATAACTCATCCATATTAAATGCATCTGTATCAATAGACAAATCTAATAAATTACTTTTTAGTTGTACTCCAATTGTTACTTTAGGTGATCTTCTAACATGAATATTTAAAAACTCATCCGTGCCTAAAACTTCTCCTATCTCTTCTAATTTTGCAAGTTCATACGTAATAAAATCAAAGGTAAGTTGCTCGTCTTTGCTAAAGACAAATAACTCTTTTTCTCGGTCATATTCTTCTACATATTCATCAATAATACTTAAAACTTTATTTTTTGCAATTCCAAATCCCTTACTTTTTGCATCCTCATCTAAAAAATACAAGGTTTCATTTTCTTGCGTAACCACAATCTTACATATGATTTTTTTCAATTTATTTAAATCGAAATAAAATTTTAGTTCAGGTTTTTCTTTAATTTGTTGTTGAATGCGCTCTTTTTTATTTTGTTCAACTTTTATATATTTTTCAAGTCTTGGAAGAACTTCATTATAAAAACTTGCAAGAAGATCCTTTCCTATCGAAATATCTTCATAATCATTTGTTTTAAAATTGTGTATTAATGGATATGTTGCTTGATAAAAAGAATCATCACTACATACAATTGCATTATTTTCTAATGCATAACAAACTTTGTTTCCTAAAAAAATATAACTTTTATCAAAAGAAATATCCACCCCTTCTAAATCACTTTCCTCTTTGAAAGATGGAGAAATACAGATTTTAAATTTAGGATTTTTATTCACAATACTTGCATTACCTTTTGCTTTATTCCCTATCAAATCATCTGTATTATAGGGAATTGTACCTTCTCCTATCGCTTTTATTAATGATTCCATGGCAATACTTGATAACTCAATTTCTCTTCCACCTTTTATTTTCGTTCCTGGATTATTGATAATTACTTTATTCAACTCCTCCATTCGCTCCATAATAAATCGTAGATATGGTTTGGATTGTTCTTCAAAATTTTCTTCTCGATGCAAAAAATCAAAATCCTTTCCATAAGAAAATTCTTCATTCTTTATCATACGCTCATAAAAATCTAGCAAATTTTTTATCACATATTTTTTATCATTCCCAATTTTAAAGGAAACTTTCCAGTCAAATGGTGTAATTTTCAATAAAGGCTCAATCGAAACTTTTTGCTTATTTTTTTCAAATAATGTTTCTTTTGTCTCACTTTGTGTATATTGATTTACAAGAGCCATTCCACTTCTTCCTGTGTATAAGTCAATCTCTTCTAGTCTTTTACTTTGATATGCTCCAACAATTAATGCAACAAGATGAGAACAAAAATCACGTCTCCAATAAAATCCATATATGCCACTCGGACAATCACATTCTAATCCTGTTGGTCCATTTTGTGTAAGAATTACTTGGACTTTATGAATTGTATTCTTATCTTTTACGAATCCTTCCACAAAAATGCCCATATTTACACTATAGCCTCTGTTAAAAAATACTTTATAAATATCTGAAATTTCTACTTTTCCATGCTTATATAAATTTATCCCTAATTTCCAAGTGCTTTCTTCAAAAAATCCTTGTATTTTACCAATTGGTTGAATCGTTTCTTTGCTCATTTTATACATTCTCCATTTTTTGTAATAAAATCATTCTATACTTAGTATATTCCAACTTATAACTTTCTACAAGTTTTAATCTTCATACAAAAAAAGAGACCACTTCTTCAAATCATTTAAGAAAACGGTCTCTTATAACTTTATTTCATTTCTTCATTTATTGCTTTTACTAAATCTACTAATATTTCTACTGATTTTCCAAAACATTCATATGGTGTATATTCTACATCACAGTGGCTTCTTCCATCTTTACTTGGAACAAATAGCATTACTGTATCAATACTTTGTCCAATTGCAAGCGAATCGTGTCCAGCACCACTTGGCATTCTCATATAGCTATATCCATGATCAATACAACTTTTTTCCATCGCATCTAACATAGAATCTTTTAAATATACTGGTGTGATTGTTAATTTACTATCTACTTCAAAACTTGCATCTACTGTTGCTGTTTCTTTTTCAAGTTCATCCCAAATTTGTTTTGCCATATTATTAATAATATCATTATCTGTTGAACGAATATCAATGCTAAATTCTACAGATGCAGCAACTACATTCATTGCCGAAGGTGTTACTTTAATATGTCCTACTGTAGCAACGGTATCATTTCCAGCTACTCTTGCCATGTCCCCAATTTTGCTAATTACTTTTGTTGCAATATCTACCGCATCTTTACGCATATTCATTGGAGTTGTTCCTGCATGGTCTGCACGTCCATATACCGTAACCATATATCTTTGAATTCCAACAATACAGTCTACTAATCCGAACTCAATTTTTTTTGCATCAAGTACTGGACCTTGCTCAATATGCAATTCAATAAATTTTCCAATGCTACCTTCTGGCCATGCAGCTTTTGTAAGATCTTCAGGAACTAATCCATATGATTTCATTGCATCATATACAGAAATACCATCTTTATCTGTAAAATGCTTACACTCTTCTACTGTCATTTGACCAAGCATACATTTCGAACCAAAATATCCAGTTCCAAATCTACAACCTTCTTCATCCATAAAAGCCGCAGCAACATAATCTGCCTCTAATTGAATATTTTGATCTTTAAGAGCTCTTGCAAGCTCTATGGCACCAACAACACCGGCAATTCCATCATAATCTCCACCATTATATACAGAGTCATAATGAGAACCAGACATGATACAAGGTAATTCTCTATTTTTTCCAGGTAATCTACCGAAAATATTACCAACACAATCTTCTTCAACTAAAAGTCCTGCTTCTTTCATCGTCTTTTTTAAATATTCTGCTGCTGCTTTTGTTTCATTAGAAAACGGCATTCTAGTACATCCATTTCCTAATGTAGCAGTAAATAATTTTAAATTTTCTAAATCTTCTTCAATACGACTTGTACTTAATTTTAAATTCATATGTATGCCTTCCTTTTTTCTTTTCTTTTATGCCGCTTCGTCTACTTTATCATATACATCTTTATGGAATACATTACATGCTTTTGAAACAATCATTCCAACCATAATATCAACATCTACGTTCATAATTGTTCTAAACATTCCTGAGAACCAATCGATTCCAATTAAGATTGCAATCGCTTCTGTTGGTAAACCAAGTGTTGTTGCAAAAAATGTATAAGTAATTACCATTCCACCTGGAACAACAATTGTTCCCATACACATTAAACAAGCCAAAAGAATTGTTAGTACAAATTGAGAAATTGTTAAATTAATTCCTGTTGATTGACTCATAAATAAAATTGCTAATACATAACATTGTACTGCTCCACAACTATTCATTGACATTGTAATTGGTCCAACAAAATCCGATACTTTCTTATCTACACCGAATTTTTTAACCATATCTTCCATTTTAGTTGGTAAACAAACTGCTGACGATGTTGTTGTTAATGCCATCATAGAAACTTTTGAAAATTTCTTTGGCATTTTTGCTACATTTACTCCACAAAAAGCTGCTGTAAATGGACCATATATTGCAAATTGAATAATATCTCCAACTAATAAACATCCTAGGAATTTTATCATTGGTAAAACAACTCCAAATCCTGTAGATCCTGCTACATCTGCTAATAAGAAAAAGATACCAATTGGAGCAAGTTTCATAACTACACCTATGATTTCAATTACAATACCATTTACAGATTTCATACCCTCAATTACTAACTTGTCGCCTGTTTTTCTAGCATATCCACCAGCACACACACCAAAGAAAATAGAAAATAAAATACAAGGTACCATATCTCCATTTGCCATTGACGAGAAAATGTTCGTTGATACAAAATTTGTTAATGTACTTTGAACACTTGTAGATACTACTTCTGCTGTTACTGCTTCACCAGCCACTGCAACACCCAAACCTGGTTGTACTACTAAACCTAACACTAAACCAAGTCCTGCAGAAATTAACGTAAACACAATAATACATGCAAATGTAATTGCGCCCATTTTTCCAGCACCTTTTCCTTCAATATTAGCAAGTGCACCTGCTACAGAAGACATTACTAAAAGTAACACTGACATTTGAATCAAACGAATAAAAATTGTTCCAATAAATTTAAATTCTGATGCTACCTCACCTACTAGCGAACCAAATACTAATCCTCCTAGTGTTCCAATAATAATCCATGTTGTTAGGGATAATCCCTTTTTCTTTTGTTCCATTCCACTTTTCTCCTTCTCGTTTTTTTCGCTTTCCCTAAAAAAAGCAAAAAACACCCCCAGCGCAAATTAGTATTCTCGCCATTGAGGATGTTTTCATATAGTTTTCTAATGCTTATTTTATACTAGATTCGAACATATAACAATATGCATATTGCACACTGCTGTATTTTCAAAGTGTTTATATTGTCTTATTTTTAGTAGATACGTGTTCCGTCTTTTCCTGCAAGTGCATCTTTCATATGTTCTATTGAAGTAATAATTGTCTCACCACCACTTTTTACAAATCCCATCGATGCTTCAATTTTTGGTCCCATACTACCTGGTGGAAATTGTCCTTCTTCAAAATATGCTTGACATTCTTTTAATGAAATTTCATCTAACTCTTTTTCATCCTTTGTTCCGTAATTGATGCATACTTTTGAAACACCTGTTAAAATCATAAGTACATCCGCCCCTACTTCTTTTGCAACAAGCGCTGATGTTAAATCTTTATCAATAACAGCTTCTACACCCTCAAAATCCCCTTTATCTGTTTGAACAACAGGTATACCACCGCCGCCTACAGTAATTAAAATAAATCCTTCTTTGATTAAAGTTTTAATCGCTTTCTTTTCAATCAATTCTAAAGGTTTTGGAGAAGGCACTACCCTTCTATATCCTCTATTTGAATCAAGTCTCATATCAAAGCCTTTTTGGCTACGAATTTCCTCTGCTTCTTCCTCTGTAAAAAAAGGACCAATAAATTTTGTTGGATCCTGAAAACTCTTATCTTCTTTATCCACTAACACTTGTGTTAAAACAGTTGCTACTTCTTTTTGTATTTTTCTTCTTGTAAGTACATTTGTTAATTTTTGTGAAATAAGATATCCTAAACTTCCTTGTGTTTGAGCACCGCAAATATCAAGCGGATTTTCTGGTACATGATGCTTTGCAATATCATTTTGCAATACAATATTTCCCACTTGTGGACCATTCCCATGCGTTAAAATAATTTGATATCCTTCTTCAATTAAATCTGCTACTAATTCACAACAATCTTCAATATTCCCAATTTGTTCTTCTGGTGTTCCTTTTTGATTATTTTTTGTAATCGCATTTCCACCAATTGCTACCACTACTGTTTTCATTTCCTATCTCCCTTCTAAAACAATGTGCAATGCACTAGCTAGTCCATTAATCATATCTACTCCCGAACTATGTCCTGTATCTATAATTTCTTCAACAAAATGCTTCATTTCTTTTTTTCTATTTGTTTCACTAAGTTTTATCAATTTACTATTAAATTTCCCATCTTTTGCATACTGCAAAAAATTCCTAGATATATCATTCGTTTCTAACAATACTTCCTCAAGACAATTTCCTATACATTGAATCAAACGAAATGTAATCTCTTTTCTTAACATCAATCCAAATAAAAATCCTACAATATAATCATCTCCCGATGGAGTTAGCCCGACACCTAGTCCTACAATCCCTAATAATTCTTTCGTTATGGTTTCATGATCTACAATCTTTGATTTTTTTACTGTACTTAAACATTTATAAAGTGCCCTGTCTAAAAGCATGTGTTCTTCCGGTTCATTTCCAATATAAAAATCTGAAAATCCACCTTTTCCTTTACACAAAGGTAATATTTTAGAAATCACATCTAGACAATCAATCGCTTGTTTTTCATTATACTGTTTTATCAATGTACAATTTTCAATAAAACATTGTTTAGAACGTACAAATTCATATGTACCAATATTCAAAGAATTTCCATTGCACTTCACACTTTCACCTTGTACTATCTGTATTGTTTCAAACTCTTTACTCGAAACATCTAATGCAAGGGACATTGGTGTAATCAATACATCTATAGGATGAATTGCATAGATATTAGGTGGTATATGATGGTCTTTTATATTTATCACATGTTTATAAGAAGAATGTATTGCTAGTTCTTGTTCTTGCTCAAAAAGAACTAGCGCTACATCTGAAATTCTTTTAATTTCTTTCATTTATCCTTTAAATCCTAATTGTCTTGCATATTCTACAACTGCATCTGTGAAACATTCTAGTGGTGGATTTACTGTACCAGCTCCAATTTGACCTTGCCCTGCAACTTTATGCGCAATTCCTGTATTAATAACTGGTGTAATAGAAGTTGTTGCAACTTTTCTAATATCAATCCCTAGGCAGGCACCTTTAAAATCCCAAGTAGGTATTGAAAACATACCATTATGAGAAATACAGATTTCACTCATACGATTGCTAATTTCTAATGCATCATAAAATCCGCCAGTTCCTACAAATCTAGTAACAGCAGGAGCTGCTATCATTGCCATACCACCAACTCCTAATGTTTCTGTAATTGCAGAATCTCCCATATCTGGATTTGCCATTTCTTCATCAAATCCTGTGAAATATAATCCTTTTGGTGTATTAACAGGTCCTGTATACCAAGTTTGTTTCATTCCACTCACTCGTACTCCAAAGTCTTTACCATTTCTACTCATTACAGTTACAACCGTTCCATAATGCACCGTTGCTGCATGATCCATTACTGCTTTTGCACCAGCCATCATAATATTTAAGAAGAATTGATCTGTATCCGCAAGGAATTTCATCACTTTTTGCTTATCAACATTATCCATTTCAATTCCAACAATAATTGGTGCAACTTCTTTTAAGAACACTAAGGATGCTGCAATGTTTCTTTGATGGAATTCATCCCCCATTGCTATTGCTTTACTTACCATAACATTAATATTAACACCATTTTCTAATGTTTTTAATGCTTTAGAAAGTGTCGGTCCTAAAATATCTGCCATAAAATGTAGACGATCTACAACCGTTTGTGAATATGCTCCAAATCGAAGTACTTGTCCTATTCCTTCATTCATTGTACAGTATGCAAAATTATTTCCTGCTAGATTTTTTACTTTTAAAACCGCCATATTAGGTGATGTTATTCCACCCATTGGTCCTACAAATCCTGCATGATGACATGGCATAAATGCAACTTCTCCCGCTTTCAACATTTCCCATGCTTCTTCTTCCGATGTTGCCCATCCTTCAAATAATGCGGCTCCAACACAAGACCCTTGCATCGGATGTGTCATATCATCCCATGTCATAGGTGGTCCTGCATGTAATAATAATTTTTTTCCTTCGAACACATCAGTTGCTGTATTTGCTGGTACAACGTCCACTAAACAAGGTGTACTTTCTGTAATTTTATCTAAAACTGCTTGATTTGCTTCATCAATTGTTTTATATGGACCATCTTCAAATACGTAACCATCTAAATAATCAATAGCTTGTTTTACAAGTTTATTCCCTCCTGCAACTGGTCTCCACTCAAAATGAATAACACTTTGTCTTTCATTTTCTAAATCTTTTGCGAATCCTTTTAATCCAACATTAATAACAGCTGGCTTTTGATTAATTAAATCCATCATTGCATCTGATGGTTTTTCTAATTCACGTTTTGCAATCTCTTTATTTTCAACAACCGGTGCTGATTCTTCATAAGAATGACCAATCAATTTAATTGCATGTTTTACTGCCATTGTATTTCCTAAGAACACAGTCGCACCAGCTTCTTTTAACAGTTCCATTTGTGCATCCAATCCTTGGTAATCCGATACTGTACCAAGAAGATTTACAACAAATTCCACTTCTTTTGGAGCATTTTTCATAATTTCTACTAATTCAAGAGCTGGGTCACTTGAAGAACCTACGCCTAAAACTACATCCATAAGCACTACTATTTCTTCATTAGAACCTTGTAATAATTCTTGTAATTTCTGATTTCTTACTGCACCATCCATCATTGGATGTGGTTTTCCTTTTGTATATAAATCATCTCCAAGATCTAATACTATACATTGTTTGCTTGAAAGCATATAACCTTCTTTTTTTTCTTCGCCAAAAAGTTCCATGCTTTCTTTAATCATACAAACAGCTTCACTTGCTAATGTTCCACCAGAATAAAGACCGATTAATTGTTTTTTTGTAGTTGTAATTTCATACTCTGTTTTATCACATTCTATAATTTTATAAGATGCTAATTCACATGCTTTTCTTGCAACTTGTTCTAAATTTTCCACAAAATGAACATTATTTACTGTTGTACATCCTCTTTCTCCAAGAAATAAAACAACCGCAGGTTTTGTTAAAGATTGTAATACTTCTTTTAATTCATTTTTCACCGATTCTGCTGGTGGCTTTGAAACAACAACAATTACGTTTGTTGCACTATCTTTCTCCAACATTGCAATACTATCTTTCATAGTAATTGCACCAATTTCTTCATATAAGTCTCTTCCACCTGTTCCTATAGCATGTGAAATACCACCACCCATACGTTCAATCATTACACTTACTTCTTGAATACCAGTACCTGAAGCTCCTGCAATTCCTATACTTCCTCGTTTTACATTGTTAGCAAACGCTAAAGGTACACCATTTAAAATACTAGTACCACAATCTGGGCCCATTACCAAAAGACCTTTTTCGTGCGCTAATGTTTTTACTGCTTTCTCTTCTTCTTTTGTTACATTATCACTAAATAACATAACATGTTTTCCAAGTTTCAACGCTTCTTTTGCTTCATCTGCTGCATATTCTCCAGGAACAGAAATTACACAAATATTGTGATTTTCATATTTTTTTGCTTGTTCCCAACTTTTTATTGTTACAAGTCCAGAACCTTGTGCTTCTTCTTCTTTTTTTCCATTTAAAGCAAGCTTTACTGCTTCTACTACTTTTCCAACAACCGCTTCCTCTAATGTATCAACTACAATTACCATATCATTTGCTTTTGCTTCTAATAAAGCATCACATTCGAATCCACCTTTTTTCATAATTTCAATATTCGCAGGTGTCCCCATCATAATAGTAGCTTTAATAACACCTTCTTCTTTTGCAATATTTTTGCTAAGTACCATAAGTTCAACAGAATCCATGTATGTATTTTTTTGTATTACTGCATGCAACATTTCTTTTCCCTCTTTTCTTTCTTATACTGATTTTCGATTACTAACATAAAATAAAATAGAACTACCAATTAATAAAATAACTGCTACATAAAACCCATAAATTTTACTTCCAAGTACATCCCCTGCATATCCAGTGATACTTGGTGCTAAAATAGAACCACTCATACCAAAGAAGTTAAAAATTCCTAGTCCTGTAGAACGAAGTTTATCTGGAATACCACCCGATACATGAGGAACAATTAGTGGATCAATTGCTTGTTTTCCACATAGTCCATAAACTGCTAAACAAACAATAAGAAGTGGCAACACTTCAAATTTTGAAATCAAAACGATCATGATGGCTGATCCAATTTGTAACACCATCATTAGAAACACTCTTTTTTCATTAAAACGATCTAATACTTTTCCTAGAAACATTGCTCCTGGAATCGATACAGCTGCTACAATACAAGCATATACGCTTGCTGCACCACCTGAAAATCCACGTTCTGTTTCCAAAAAAGACGGTAACCAAGTTACAATCATATAATACCCATAGCAAGTACTAAAATACATAAAATATACCGTCAACATTTTAGGTGCAAAAAATATTTTATAATTTATTTTTTCATGATGCTCTTCATGTTTTCTTTCTTTTTCTTCCTTTTTCAATCCAAATGCAAAGAAAATCGTAACAATCAAAACAAATAAAGCACAAAGAAATACTAATGTATTCCATTTCATTCCAAGATTTCTAACAAAAAAACCTCCTGATAAATAACCAATGATCATACCAAATGCACATCCATTATTAATCAGTGCCGTTGCAAAATATTTATATTTTGCAGGTACATGGTCACTGGATAAAGAAAATGCACCACTATAATAAGCCCCTGTACCAATTCCCGCTAATACACTTCCTACATAGAGCATATGAATACTAGATGCAAACCCAATAGTGATAATACCCACTAAAAACAATACAAATCCCGGAACCATAACCGTTTTTTTTCCAATGCGATCCATTAATAATCCGCTCGGTATTTGTGTGGCTACATATCCAAAAAAATACATACTTGATATCAATCCCATTTCAAGGCTTGAGTGTTCACCTATTGTTCCTTGTATTTCTGCATAAATTGGTGTAAGCATCGTTCTATAAATCCAAATACTTGCCCATCCAAGACATAGTAAAAACACAACTCTTTTCCAGTAATTTTGTTCTTCACTTTTCATTTTTCTTTTCCTCTTTTCTAACTTGCCTATAAATGCTATTCAAATATGAGCTTATATGATAAAATATGTGCATTCTCACCGAAAGGACACTAATACTTATGACAACCAATTTAGAATGGCTTTTATATAATAGCTCTTTAAAGGACTTATCTTTATTAACAAACACAGACTGCCTTAATAATGCAATTTCTAGTGTTAATATTATGGATGATCCCGAAGTTGTACATTGGGTAAAACCTGGTGAATTAGTACTTACTACAGGTTATATTTTTGTAAACAATCCTGAATTGCAAACTACTATTTTACAAGATTTAAAAATTGCTGGTTGCCCTGCACTTTGCATTAAAACAAAACGTTATTTTGATACGATCCCTGAAGATCTTCTTGCTTTTTCTGAAAAAATCAAGCTTCCAATTATTGAACTTCCAGCAAAATATACGTTTGCAGATGTTACAAAGTTAATTAACAATCAACTTTATCAAGAAAAGTTTCAAGATATGTTAAATGAACAAACTTTATACAATCAATTATTTAACGCATATTTCGAAAAGAAGAATACAGATGAAATTCTTGATATTTTATCTTCTTTTTTATCGAAGTCACTTTTTATTTTAACTGCAAATTACCATTGTGAATGGCATTCCATTTTACCAACTGATTCACAATATCTTAATTTTGTAACTGAGCTTACAAATAGCTCTTCTATTTTTAGCGCTGTAACACTTCCAGCATTAAATGGAAATGCAACTTCTATTACGATTATATACAAGGAGGAAGAAATCACAATTTTTTTGATTCCAATCCCTGTATATCAACGTTATCTTTGTATATTTACACAAGACTCAACGTTACTACCAATTGATATTTTAACGCATGCTTTGAAGATTATTTCTTTTTCTCAAAATAATCAATTAAAAACATCGGGCAATTATAATCATTATTACGATAGCTTTTTTCACTTTCTAAACAACGATGAGAAAAAAAATGACCTTGAGCATGCAATGTTATTTGATTATTATGGTTTTCCTTACAAGAAAGAGCGTATTTGTATGCTTCTATCCCCTAAAAACAAGGATATTACACAAATTACGCAGCCTATTATCAAAACCATCACTAATTGCTTGCAACTTTTTTCTCCCAAACATGATTCCTTTTTTATCGCCTACAATAACCAATGCATCTGTATCTATCTATTTGATGAAAAAGGTGATATGAAAAAAAATGTTAGTCGTATCGCAACTTTAATTGATGAAAAAGTAAACTCGACTTTTATTATTGGAATAAGCCAAAAAAGTGTAGATTCTTCTGACATTGCTTTATCATACAAAGAAGCAAGTTTTATGGTTTCACTTTTTCCAAAATTAAAAACAAAAACAATTATTTCTTTTAAAGATCATTTGATTTTTTGGATTGTAAATTTTATTCCTGATATTGAGTTGGAAAAATATTTTACAGAAACGGTAAAACCATTGTATGAGTACGATTTAAAAAACAAATCAGAATTACTACCTACACTTTTATCTTATTTTGAACATTCCTATAATTCTTCACTTACTTCACAAGCACTTTATATTCATCGCAATACTTTTATAAAGAGAATGAATAAAATTAGTGAATTAATCGAGTTCGACTTAAAAAATTCTAGCTTATTATTTTCTATTCAAGTTGGTATATGTGTCTATATTTTAAAATATAGTTAATTTTAAACTTCACTACTACGATATACAGAAAGTGCTGCTGCCACTGCTTCACCCTTTGGTAGCTTCACTTTGTTTTGTAGTAATACTGCTTCAAGCGCTCCCATTAACATTAAAATATTTCTTTTTTGACTTGAATATCCCATATTTCCAATACGGAGTACTTTTCCATCAAGTGGTCCAAACGAACTTGCAATTTCAATCCCAAAATCTTTTAATAATTCAGCACGAATTATTTTCCCATCTACTCCTTCTGGAATATTAATCGCTGTTACAACTGGCATTTTATTTTTAATATCTCCAAATATTTCAAGTCCCATTGCTTGTAATCCTGCAACTAATGCTTTATCATTTAATTTATGTCTTTCTAATCTAGCATCTAATCCTTCTGTCATAATACAACGAAGTGCTTCATGAACTGCATATTGCATGCTAGTTGCTTCTGTATGATGATTCAAATGACGTGGACCCCAGTAATCTGTTAATTGTGCTAAATCTAGGTAGTTACTTGGAATATGTGGTAAAACATTTGCCAAATCATCATTTGTACGAATTCCTTTTTCTACTTTCTTTCTTGCATAAATAATATCTTCAATATTTTTATTTACTGTAATAAGAGAAGATCCAGAAGGTGCTGAAATACATTTTTGTGTTCCAGATGCACATCCATCAATTAACCATTCATCAACTCTTACATCTGCTCCACCAAGTGTTGCTACCGCATCAACTAATAACAATGCATCGTATTTTTTACATATTTTTCCAATTTCATCTAATGGTTGCATCATAGATGTAGAAGTTTCACCATGCACAATTGCAACTGCTTTATACGTATCTTTCTTTAATGCTTCTTCTACTTCTTCTGGTGTAAATACAGTTCCCCATTCTCTTTCAAGAATTGTAATATCTGCTCCACATCTTTCTAAAATTTCTGCAAGTAAATATCCAAAACGTCCATAAGAAGGAATTAATACTTTGTCTCCTGGACAAATTGCAGCTGTTAATACTGTTTCAACTCCTCCACGTGAAGTCGAATTCACTAGAAATGTTTGTTCATTTTTTGTACGGAATACTTCTCTTTCCATAACTTGTGTTTCAGCCATTAATGCTAAAAATTCAGCATCAAATTGCCCTAAAATATGTGCTCCCATTGCACGTAGCACTCTTGGATCTGTTTCTACAGGTCCTGGTGTCATTAAAGTTCTCGGTGATGGGTTGATTTCTTGAAATTGCATGTTAAATATCCTCTCTTTCGGTAATTTACTCTTTTTATTTATACTTTTCCTTATAGTTAATAGTAGTCCTTTTTTTCATGATATTCAATGTGCGTTTTAACCACCCATTCGTCAAATAGGTGTTTATTTTGCATATCTATTTTTATACTATCGTAATTTTTTTTGAAACGTCTATTTTTTAATTATCACTATAAAAATGACTTCTCAATTGTTTTTTCTAAAACAATTGAGAAGTCATTTTATAGCTTTACCTATTTAATTAAATATTTTTATATTTTTCTTTTAACCACAAGCAAGATAACAATATAATTGGAAATACTACTGCTATTAGAATTCCAATTTTCAAATTTGAATTTGCAAAAGCAGAAGCCATTCCTACAACTGTTGGACCTACCGAACATCCCACATCACCTGCCAAAGCAAGCAATGCAAACATAGCTGTTCCTCCATTCTTCAAAGAAATTGTCGCATTACTAAATGTCCCCGGCCACATAATTCCTACAGAAAATCCACAAATTGCACAACCTACCAAACTTATTATAGGGTTTGGTATAAGACTAATGATGAAATATGATGCAATGCATAAAACCACACTTACTTTCATAAATCGATCAAGATTTATCTTTTCTCCAACTTTGCCATAATATACTCTAGAAATCCCCATACAAATAGCAAACATCATAGGTCCCGTCAAATCACCTAATGTTTTAGAAATCCCTAATCCTTGCTCTGCAAAAGCAGATGCCCATTGACTTACTGATAACTCACTTGCACCAGCACATATCATCATCAACATTAAGATCCAAAACACTTTATTACAAAGCAAAGTTTTAATCGGCATTCCAACTTCATGTTCTTCTATCAGCGGGTTCATCGGAACTTTCATAAATGCAATTCCATTTACAATAGGTATAACAGCCCAAAAAAATGCTAATATTTTCCAATTAAAAATCCCAAAAATCCCAAAGAAAATTGTTGAAATTAAAACAACTGCTACGTGTCCCCAACAATAAAAAGAATGCAATAAACTCATCGCCTTTTCTTTATGATCCGTCGGACAACTTTCCATAATCGGACTAATTAACACTTCAATAATACCACCACCAACAGCGTAAGTCACGACTGCAATCAATAGTCCATTTCCTGGATTTTTCATTATATCTGGTAATATCGCAAGAAAAATTAATCCCGTAGCAGAAAATATATGTGCCAAAACAATGGATACTCTGTATCCAATCTTATCCACAAAAAACATTGCCAAAACATCAACTACTAATTGCACTGCAAAATTAATTGTAATTAACAATGTTATTTTACTTAATGAAATTCCATAAGAAGATTCAAATGTTAAAAATAATAAAGGAATAAAATTATTAATAATTGCTTGAACTATGTATCCTACAAAACAAGAAGTAATGGTAACTTTGAATTTATTCATAGTCTTCTCAATTATTTCCCCTCTAAACCTCTCATCTTAAGAATGATTTGGTATACTTCCATTCTATTAATGTCTGTATCTGGCATGCCTAAGAACGTCCCACCATATGAATAACCATTAGAAATTTGATCTTTTCTTACAATTTCCATAAACACATGTATGACTTCTTTCGTCCAAATCGTAAGTTCTCCTTCATACATAGATCCTTTCGGCAACTCCATTGAACACGTAAAACCAATCCCACGTTTTGAAAGATTAAAAACATCAATTGGCACTTCTTCTGAATGATGGTTATCTAATCTTTTTATTTGAATTTTAGATATAAGTTCTAAACGCTCTGCTCTTCTTTTTTCATCCATATCATTCACCTCTTTTATGTATATTTTACAATATTTCATACTATTCATTTAACAATATTATAATTTATTACAAGAAATAACACAATATGAAAATTCTATCTTTTTATTATCATATTCATTAAATACTGCTTTCAATAAATTTTCTTATATTTTCCAATGAGATGTACGCACTAAAAAGCGCCATAGTATACATCTTACCATGGCACTTTTCTATGTACTTGATTTTATTTTGTTTCAAAAATTGTTCCTACTCGGAATGCTTTTGCTTGTGGTAAATACTTCATAAATATTAGGTACAAAAGAGCAGTTGGAATTAAACTAATATACCAAGAAATACTCACAAAACATAAAGATATTATTGCACCACCAGCAATTGCTAGTATCGCAGCAAGATTAAATCCTTTTATTTCACTATCTTTATCATACAAATTATTAATGTCTAGTTTTTGTTTTCTAAGGAAATAATAATCCACCACCATAACTGCAAAGATTGGTCCTAAAAATGCAGAATATATCTGTGTGAATAAAGATAAGCCCGATGCAGATTCTTCTGTTACAAGTTTCCAAGGCATCGTACAAATCGATAATACTCCAACTAATATCACTGACTTTTTATAATTTAATTTAAAAGTATCCATTAATACATAAATTGGTGGCAATACATTATTCAAAACATTTGTTGTTACTTGTGCGAATGCAATGAATAATAATGTAACAATAGTTAAAAATTTATTATCAAGTGTAGTTGAGAACACTGCAACTGGATCACTATTTCCTGTTGCCGCCGTAACCATAAGGCCAATCAATCCCATAAATAAGGTAGCTGGTAAAATAGCAACCGTATAGATACTTCCAGTTTTTACTGGCCCAATATTTTGTTTTAATTCACGAGAATAATCTGAACCATTGATAATCATAGTTGAATAAATTCCTAAAAACGCAGTTGTTCCTGCAAGAAATGGAAGTCCCCATGATCCTTCAATATTCACAATATTTGATGAAATTTCTGCACCATATTTTGTTACTACAACGTAAAACATATACGCTAATGTAGCTATAATAAATACGCAACTAATATTTTCCAACCATTTAATTCCTTCAAAACCTTTAATTGCCAATGCAACCTGTAAAATTACAAATAATACAAAAATGACTGGTAAATTTCCAAATCCAAATATTTCTTTAAGACAAGCATTAATCGCACCTGCACCGACCCAACTTTGATAACCAAACCATACAATCGCAGGAACTGCTCTAAGTAATCCAGGTACCTTTACCCCTTTAATCCCAAACGAACTACGAAGTTGAATGGTATATGGAATCCCATATTTATGACCACAATTTCCAATTAATACCAACGCAATGGCAATAACAAGACACCCTAACATCATTGCGACAACTGCTTGCGTTAAATTTAACACACCAATTAAACTTGCTCCCATTGAAAATGTTCCAATAGATACACATCCACCTAAAAATGCAGCAGTATATGACCCAACACCCATAATTCGTTCTTTTGTTGGGAGCAGTTCTTTTGGAACATCTCCCATATATTTTTTATCTAATGCTTTATTTTCCACAAAATTCATACGAACCTCCTACTTTTTCCTCTATTATTTTATTTTTTTAATTAGACAACCGTAGCCTCTTTCTCCCACAACTTTTCCGTCTTTTGCAACTACTTTTCCTCTAACTAATGTCACTTCAGGATATCCTTTACCTTTCATTCCTACAAATGCAGAAATTTTATTAATATATTCTAATGATTCTGATGTAATCTCCCATTCTTTTTCAGGATTTAGAATAACAATATCTGCATCAAATCCCACTTGAATTTCACCTTTTTTCCCATGTATATCAAATGTTCTTGCAGGACCTTCACTTAAACATCTTGCCAAAACAGAAGGTGAATATCCTCTTTTTACAACCCCCTCATAATACATCACTTGCAAAATACTTTGAATTCCACTAATTCCTCCCCATGCACCAAATACACCATGTACTTCTTCTGATTTTTCTTCTTTTGTACATGGAGAATGATCCGATCCAACACATGAAAATACACCTTCTTCTACATATTCCCACATTTCCTCTATTGCATCTTTTTCTCTAAGTGGTGGCGCACATTTACAAATACTACCCTTTTCTAATACATCCTCTTCACTCATACTAAGATAATGGCTACATGTTTCTGCAGTTACATCAATTCCTTCCATTTGTGCATGATAGATTTCTTCTGCTACCTCTGGATGAGAAACATGACAAATATGTACTTTACAACCCGTTTCTCTTGCCAAGTCTAAAACGGCTTTTGTAGCAATCAACTCCGCTACCACTGGTCTAGAATCTAGAAACGCACGCCATGTGTCTAATCCTGCTTTTTTTGCACGTTCTTCTTCCCATTTTATAATAGAATAATCTTCACAATGAAATCCTGCTCTTCCACCAAATGACTGGATTATTTGCATTGCTTCTCTTACTTGACCATATGATAATGATACATAATCTGGTGAAACAGGCCCAATAAATGATTTAAATGCGACAACACCATTTTCATCCATTTTCTTTAAGTCTTCAAAATTGTAATCTACCAAACCACCCCAAAAAGCATAATCTACATACGCATTTGGAGATACCTTTTTCTCCTTTTCTTCCATAATTTTTGCATTTGTCATTGCTGGTTCATTTTGTAGTGGCATATCAACAATTGTTGTACATCCTCCAACTGCTGCTGCCGCTGTACCATGAGCATAATCCTCTCTCCAGGTAAATCCAGGATCATTTAAATGCGCATGACTATCAATAACCCCTGGAAATAATAGTCGATCAGTACAATCAACAATCTCTTTGGCTTCAGGTTCTTCCCCCCAAGCCAATAATGCAACAATCTTTTCATTATTCACCAATACATTAAATGGTTTTACCTCTTCATTTAATACTACACTACCATTTTTCAATAATAAATCGTACATCTTCGCTCTCCTTTACCCCTTTGTATTTGCACTTAAACAAAAAACGCCCCAAAGATAAATACGCTACTTGCATACCCTCCTTTGGGACGTTTTATTTGTTCAAAACTTATAACGACATTATACGCTAACATCTCTCTTTCTTCAATGTGCAATTTCTTTATTTCACTTCTGTTTTTATATGCACATTGCACTCAAGATATGTTTTCTCTTGCCTTTTCTAACACTTCCATTACCAACAAACTATGTTCTAACATTTTATAACATGTTTCATATTCTTTTTTACGAATTTGATCTTCAAACACCAAAAATTCATCTATCATTCTGTGCGATTTCTTGTTTTCACTAAATGTTAAAGTAATTCCATCATTTAAATTTAGAATAAATTGTTCACAGGTATTTGTAGGCGTATTTAACCAAAGATATCCTTTATCACCTTGAATCAAATTTATGCTTGGTGCTTGACAATCTTTTGCTGCTATACATATACATTGAAATTTATCATAATTTAAAATTAACATCCCAGACGTGTCTATATCCCTCTCAACATTAGGATAATACTCAACATTTTTAGGTCTTCCAAAAAGTCCTACCACATAATGAATATTATAAACATTTAAATCCATTAATGCTCCACCTGAACATCTTGGATCAAATGCTGGTGCTATAATTCCTTCTTTAAACTTATCATATCTACTTGAATATTGCGAAAAATTACATTGAACAATCTTAATGTTTCCTAATTTTGAAATCTGTTCTTTTATTTTATAATAATTCGGAAAATACAATGTTGTTATTGCCTCAAACAAGAATAATTTCTTTTCTCTTGCTAGATTATTTAATAATACTGCATCTTCATAAGAATCCGTAAATGGTTTTTCAACAATTACATGTTTATTTGCTTCTAATGCCTTTTTTGCATATTCAAAATGTAATTGATTTGGTAAGCCAATATAAACAGTATCTATCTCCATTTTTAACAACTCATCATAATCAAATAAAATATGCTCTACTCTATACTTTTCTTGAAACACTCTCATTGCTTCTTCTCTTCTTTTTGTTCCACAAATTGCGACAAATGTAGTATCTTTTAAATTTGAACTAATTGACATCAATTCCCCAACAATCATTCCAGCTCCAACAATACCAAGTCTCATATCGTACCTCCTATTTTTTCATTCTTTATAATTATATACTAGATAGATCAAATATGCACAGTTTTAATTCTTGTATTTTTCTTGAATCCCACACATTTGAATGATATAATTTTATAATAGTAAGAAAAACAAGTCGAATAAAAAATGCAAATTCAACTTATTATTTAAATGCGTATTGCACACGTAGATAGGAATAATTTTATGTTAACAAAAAAAGAATTGCCAGAATGTCCTGTTGCAACGACGGTATCATTAATTGGAAGCAAGTGGAAATTATTAATTATACGAAATTTACTTGTACAACCTTGGAGATTTAATGAATTAAAGAAAAGTTTAAATGGGATTAGCCAGAAAGTGCTAACAGATAGTCTGCGTTCGTTAGAAGAAGATGGGATTATTACTAGAACAGTTTATCCAGAAGTTCCACCAAGAGTCGAATATTCTTTAAGCGAATTAGGAGAATCTATGCGACCTGTTATGGACTCCATGCAAGCATTTGGAATAGATTATAAAAAAATAGTAGCGAATCAACAAAATTGATTTGCTACTATTTCTTATTGTTAGAATAAATAATATCTTCTAGCCAATGGTAAACTTTCTGATGGCATACTATCCACTTGAACTCCATCAATTTTAACCATGTATGTTTCTGGATCCACCTCAATCATTGGTGTTTTATTATTTAGAATCATATCTTTTTTACCAATATTTCTACAATTTTTTACTGGTAAAACAATTTTGTTAAGATCTAACTCCTCTTTTATTCCATTTTCATATGCTTCTTTACTTACAAAAGTAATCGATGTTTTACTTCGAGCTTTTCCATACGATCCCCACATATTTCTCATAATCACTGGTTGCGGTGTTGGAATCGATGCATTTGCGTCTCCCATTTTTGCCGCTGCAATAAAGCCACCTTTTAAGATAAGATCTGGTTTTACTCCAAAAAATCTTGTATCCCAAATTACAAGGTCTGCAAATTTTCCAACTTCTATCGAACCTACATATTCTGAAATACCATGTGTAATTGCTGGATTAATTGTATATTTGGCAACATAGCGTTTTGCTCGAAAATTGTCATTCTCTTCATTAGTTGCTTCTTCTAGTTGTCCTCTTTGGCGTTTCATTTTATCTGCACATTGCCATGCTCTTGTGATAACCTCAGCTGGACGTCCCATTGCTTGTGAATCTGAATTAAGAATGGAAATTGCTCCCATATCATGTAAAATATCTTCTGCTGCAAGAGTTCCATATCGAATACGTGATTTTGCAAATGCAACGTCTTCTGGAATATTTGGATCCAAATGATGACATACCATTATCATATCTAAATGTTCATCAATTGTGTTTTTTGTAAATGGCATAGTTGGACTTGTAGATGACGGCATTACATTTTCAAGGCCTGCTGCTTTGATAATATCTGGTGCATGACCCCCACCAGCACCTTCTGTATGGTATGTATGGATCGCTCTTCCTGCAATAGCATTTTTTGTAGATTCAAAGTATCCCGCTTCATTTAACGTATCTGTATGAATGGTAATTTGCACATCATATTTATCTGCCACTGTTAAACTATGATTAATAGCTGAAGGTGTTGTCCCCCAGTCTTCATGTAATTTAAGTCCAATAGCACCTGCTTCAATTTGTTCTATTAATGGTTCTTCTGATGAAGCATTTGCTTTTCCAAAAAAGCCAAAATTCATCGTGAATTCATCTGTTGCCTCTAACATTTTATGAATATTTGCTGCACCCGGTGTACAAGTTGTTGCAAACGTTCCTACCGCTGGACCTGTTCCTCCACCAATCATAGTTGTCATTCCTGAATATAATGATGTTTCCACTTGTTGCGGACAGATATAGTGAACATGTGTATCAACACCACCTGCTGTTACTATCATTCCTTCCCCAGCTATTACTTCCGTTCCGCATCCTACCACTAATTCTGGTGATACTCCATTCATAATATCTGGATTCCCAGATTTTCCTATGCCTACAATTTTACCATCTTTGATTCCAATATCTGCTTTTACAATCCCCCAATAATCTAAAATGACTGCATTTGTAATTACTAGATCTAAGGCACCTGTTTTTCCTGTTATTTCAGCATTTTGCCCCATCCCATCACGAATTGTTTTACCGCCTCCAAACTTCATTTCCTCTCCATAAATCGTATAATCTTTTTCTACTTCTATAAAAAGGTCCGTATCACCAAGACGTATTTTATCTCCAACAGTTGGTCCATACATCGAAACATATTCTTTTTTATCAATACTTTTCATTGATTTTCCTCTCCATTCTTCTTTAATTAAAATATAAATTCTTTTTTTCTTGCCTTTTCTAACGAAGCAAAAACCGTAGATGAGTTTACTTGTGCATCCGTTAAATTATTTAATCCTATAATTCTTTTTTTGCCCCCAATTTCTACAAGCTCTACTTCTTTTTCTTCATTTGTTTCAAATCTAATTGCTGTTCCTGATGGAATGTCTAACCTATATCCATATGTACTTTCTCGATCAAAAGATAAATATTTATTCACTTCAAAAAAATGAAAATGCGATCCTACTTGAATCGGTCTATCCCCTTTATTTATTACTTTTACTTTTTTTGTTCCAAGCCCTTTATTGATTTCAATACTTTTTTCTCCTAAAATTACTTCTCCTGGTATCATGTTTGCCTCCTTAACGAATTGGATTATGTATAGTTACAAGCTTTGTTCCATCATCAAATGTTGCTTCAATTTGAACTTCAGGTATCATTTCAGATATCCCTTCCATAACATCTTCTTTTTTGAGAAGTTTTGTCCCCATTTCCATCACTTCTTTTACTGTTCTACCATCTCTTGCAAGTTCCATGATTTCAGATGTAATAAGCGCTTCTGCTTCCACATAATTTAATTTTAATCCTCTTGCAAGTCTTTTTCTAGCAAGTTCACCAGCTTGATGAAGCATAAGCTTTTCAATCTCTCTTGGTGTTAATCTCATTTTTCTTTCCTCCTATTATTCCGTCATTAACCGTTGTATTTCTTCTTTTTTGGA